>JAKIUH010000068.1 GCA_021647685.1 Bacteroidales bacterium | reverse complement strand
AGAGGTTCCGGTGTTTCGTGTGATATACGTAAAATTCATCCTTACAGCGCATACGATAGGGTGGAATTTAAGGAAATTTTGTTTGAAGAAGGAGATTCTTATGCACGTTACAAAGTACGTATTCAAGAAATGTGGGAATCGCTTTCAATTTTAGAGCAATTGGTAGATAAAATCCCGGAGGGAGAACACAGAGTAAAAACAAAAGCCGTAATAAAATTACCTGCAGGCGATTTCTTGCAAAGAGTAGAAACTGCACGTGGTGATTTTGGTGTATATGTAAAAAGCGATGGACAAAAATCGCCTTATCGCTTAAAATTTCGTTCACCCGGTTTTGCAAATATGATGGCAATCAATAAAATGGCTAAAGGATTTAAAATTGCTGATTTGGTAGCCATTCTTTCAACAATAGATATTGTTGTGCCGGATATTGACAGATAACACTCATTAAAATTTCATAATGCAAATTATAGAAAAATGACAGCAGATATTTTTACTGAAATACATGAATTTTTACTCGGGTTTATGTCCGAAAGTGCAACACATATTACCGAGCTTATCCTCATTGCCGTGGCATATCTTGGTATTTTTGCAATTTTGGGGCTATTTTTGGTTTGGCTCGAGCGGCGTGTAGCCGGTTTCTTCCAACTACGTTTGGGTCCAAACAGGGTAGGTCCGGCTGGTTTATTTCAAACCATTGCCGATGCTTTAAAACTGGTATCAAAAGAGCTTACAGGAACCGTAAAAGCAGATAAACAGCTTTATAAAATAGCACCTTATTTTGTAATTACCACCGCATTAATGTCGATGTCTTTAATACCTTTTTCACAAGAAATCCAAGCATTTGACATTAACATCGGTTTGTTTTTTATTATCTCGGTTTCATCTATTGGTGTGCTCGGTGTTTTCCTTGCAGGATGGGCTTCAAATAATAAATATTCATTACTTGGCGGAATGCGTACCGGTATTCAAATGATAAGTTATGAACTTTCCATAGGGATGTCAATTGTTACTATGGTTGTTTTAGCGGGTACACTGCAAATTTCTGAAATTGTAGAATTGCAAAAAAACGGCTGGTTTATTTTTACCGGTCATATTCCTGCAATAATTGCATTTATGATATTTATGATTGCAGGAACTGCCGAATCAAATCGTACTCCTTTTGATTTGGTCGAAGCAGAATCAGAGCTTGGAGCCGGTTTCCATACCGAGTATTCAGGAATGCGTTTTGCCTATTATTTCCTCGCAGAATTTGTAAATATGTTTATAATTGCTGCTATTGCTGTTGTTCTGTTCTTTGGCGGATGGCTTTCTCCTTTCGGAATAACCGATGCAATTCCTTTTGCCGGATTATTTTGGTTTGGACTTAAAGTGATGCTTGTAATTTTTATTTTTATGTGGTTCCGATGGACTTTTCCACGTTTAAGAATTGACCAGCTTCTTACACTTGAATGGAAATATTTGTTGCCGATAAATATGGTAAATATTGTATTTATGGCTTTAATGGTTTGGTTAGGTTTAACCTTCTAATATAAAAAAAGTATGAGCTATTTTTCTGAAATATATTCCGGAGTTAAGTCTTTGCTTACAGGGATGAGTGTAACGGGGAAGTATTTTTTTGTTAATCTTTTTACACGCAAAGATGTAATAACCCAGCAGTATCCTGATAATATTGATACTTTGAAAATGTTTGACCGTTTCAGGGGTGAAGTGATTATGTATCATAATGAAAATAATGAGCATAAATGTGATGCATGTACCCTGTGTGAAAAGGCATGTCCTAACGGTTCAATTGAAATTATAGGTGATAAAAAAGTAAATCCAGAAAGCGGAAAATCCCAAAGATATTTGGTAAAGCATATTTACCATTTAGAGATGTGCACCATGTGTGGCTTGTGTATAGAAGCTTGCCCGCAAGATGCAATTATTTGGGGGCAGGATTTTCATCATGTTCAGTATGATAGAAGTAAACTTACAAAAGTATTAAATAAACCAGGCTCTAAAATGATGAGCAAATCAAAAGCAAAATAAAGATGGAAAGAATAATCTTTTACATAATATCGGTACTTATGATTGTTTTTGCTGCTATGACGGTAAGCAATAAAAACATTATGCGTTCAATCATATATTTACTTTTTGTATTAATTGGCATGGCAGCTATTTATTTTATGATTGAATTTTATTTCTTGGGTGCTGTCCAGCTAACCGTTTATGCAGGTGGTATCATAGTATTGTATGTTAATTCAGTTATGTTGGTTGAAAAAATTAACAATCCACTTCCTTCCGTTGCCTTATGGCGAAGACTATTAGCAGGCTTTTTAAGTGCTTTTGGAATAATACTCACTTTATTTGCCGTATGGTCTTATGATTTTGCTGTAGTAGCTGAAAATCAGGCAAAAGAGATTAGCATAGAAGATGTTGGCCTAACATTACTGTCGTATGGCGATCACGGATACATTTTACCTTTTGAAGTAATTAGTGTTTTATTGCTTGCTGCAATGGTAGGTGCTATTGTTATAGCAAAAACAAATAAACATGAGCAAATTACTAATAAATAAAATATAACTTATTATGATATCAGGTATTAGTATATATGAAATATTAACTGTAAGTACCATTATATTTTTTATTGGTATTTATGGTTTTGCAACCCGCAAAAATCTAATTGCAATGTTAATGTCGGTTGAATTAATCTTAAATTCCGCTGCATTAAATTTTGTAATTTTTAATAAATATTTGTTCCCCGAGGAGTTAGGTGGGGCGATTTTTTCAATTTTTATCATTGCAGTTGCAGCCGCCGAGACAGCATTAGCGCTTGCGATTATCATTAATCTGTACAGATTAATAATGAGTTTAAAGACAGACGATTTGGAAACAATGAAATATTAAAAAACGATGGATTTAACGTACACAGTTTTAATACCGCTAATTCCTTTATTTATGTTCCTTTTTTTGGGACTTAACTATAAAAGGATAAAAGAACCGCTGTCAGGTTATATTGGAACAGCCGGATTATTAATTACCGCATTATTGTCTTTTTACACAGCTTACCAGTATTTCTTCGACTACGGAAAAGTTGATGAGGTATATCAAAAAATCTATGCCTTCAATACTGTATGGATTCATTTTACCGAAAGCTTGCATATTGATATGGGCGTATTATTAGATCCCATTTCGGCAGTAATGCTTATTGTTGTCCCTTTAATTTCATTAATGGTTCATTTTTACAGCATCGGTTACATGCATAAAGAACCTGGATTTACCCGGTTTTATGCATATCTTTCATTGTTTACTTTTTCAATGTTGGGTTTGGTTTTAGCAACCAATTTGTTCCAAATTTATATATTTTGGGAGTTAGTGGGGGTTTCCTCTTATCTTCTTATTGGCTATTATTATGAGAAACCTTCGGCAATTTTGGCTGCAAAAAAAGCATTTATTGTTACCCGTTTTGCCGATTTTGGATTTTTAGTAGGTATTTTAATGATTTCGTATTATGCGCAAACATTTGATTTTAAAATACTGAATGATTTAGATTTTATCAATAACTTGAAAATGCAGACCGGCATTTTTATGGGCTTATCGGTAATTACGGTTGCTTTAGTACTTATATTTATTGGTGGTGCAGGTAAATCAGCCATGTTTCCTTTACATATTTGGTTGCCCGATGCCATGGAAGGTCCAACACCGGTTTCGGCATTAATACATGCCGCAACAATGGTAGTTGCCGGAGTATATTTGGTAGCACGTTTATTCCCAATGTTTTATTTTTTCGATGATGGATTTGCTTTGCATGTTGTAGCATGGACAGGTGCTTTTACTACCTTCTTTGCTGCAATTATAGCATTTACCCATACGATATAAAACGTGTGCTGGCTTTTTCAACTATGTCGCAAATTGGCTATATGATGTTGGCTCTTGGTGTTTCGGGTTATGGTGGTCATGAAGGATTAGGTTTTATGGCGGGTATTTTCCATTTATTTACACATGCTATGTTTAAAGCATTGCTGTTCTTGGGTGCCGGTGCTATAATCCATGCCGTTCATAGTAATTATATGCAAGATATGGGTGGTTTGCGTAAATATATGCCCATAACACATATTACCTTTTTAATTGCAGCACTTGCAATTTCAGGGATACCACCTTTTGCCGGCTTCTTTAGTAAAGATGAAATTCTTGCAGCAGCATTTGAACATAATTTCCCTGTTTTTGTTATTGGCTATATAGTTGCAGGAATGACTGCATTTTACATGTTTCGCTTATATTTTAGAATTTTCTGGTGGAACGAGCCGGATTATAAACACAAACCGCATGAGGCACCTAAAACCATGACAATTCCATTGCTTATTTTAGCTTTCATGTCTATATTCTCAGGATTTATCCCTTTTGATGAATTTGTTTCGCCGGATAATAAACCTTTTCATTCACATATAGACTGGACGCTTGCTGGACTCTCTATCGGAATTGGTGTTATCGGAATTTTGGCTGCACTTCTTTTTTATAAAAAAGAAAAGGACTTATCGCAACGTTTTAGGTATGCTTTTGGTGATTTTTATAAATGGACCTATAATAAATTCTATATTGATGATATTTACTTTTTTGTAACAAAAACAATCATTTTTAAATATATATCCTCATCATTTGCTTGGTTTGACAGGCATATTGTAGATGGAACAATGAACGGTATTGGTAATGGTACGGTTTGGATTAGTACTAAAATTAAAAAATTGCAATCGGGTAGCGTTCAAGATTATGCAATGTTCTTTGTTTCTGGTGTTTTAATTATTATTTTGATTGTTTGGTTCTCAATTAATTACTAAAAGTTAAAGATTTTACAATGGATATTTTAACATTATTTGTAGTTATTCCTGTTTTAACAGTTGTTGCTTTGGTTTTTTCAAAAGGCATAAAACAGCACAGGGTAGTGGCTTTAATAGGATTTATTATCCAAACATTAATGTCATTTAATTTAATCTATCAATATCTGCATGAACGTGCCGCCGGTAATCATGATGTCATGGTTTTTACCAAAGATGTAATGTGGTTTGCCCCCATGAACATTCATTATGCTATTGGTGTTGATGGTATTTCGGTACTCATGATTTTACTTACCTCAATAATTGTATTAACCGGTATTTTTATTTCGTGGAAAGTTGATGATTTACCTAAAGAGTTTTTTATTTCATTAATTGTTTTGGCATCTGGAGTATATGGTTTCTTTATTTCCGTGGACTTATTTACCATGTTTGTTTTTTATGAAATTGCGGTTATTCCGATGTATTTACTTATTGGAATTTGGGGTAGTGGTCCGCGTGAATATGCAGCTATGAAATTAACAATTATGTTAATGGGTGCATCTGCTTTACTTTTAGTTGGAATTTTAGGTGTTTACTTTAATTCAAATGCCGATGGAGGAGCTTTAACGTTTAATATATTTGAAATAGCCAAAGTAAACATACCTGTTGATGCACAAAAATTATTTTTTCCGTTTTTATTTATTGGCTTTGCTGTAATTGGTGCATTATTTCCGTTTCATACTTGGTCTCCCGATGGTCATGCTTCTGCACCAACCGCTGTTTCAATGTTGCATGCCGGAGTCTTAATGAAACTTGGAGGCTATGGTATTTTTCGCGTAGCCATGTATGTAATGCCTGCAGGAGCACATTATTGGGCTAATTTCTTTATGGTTTTAGCAGTTATTGGTGTGTTCTATGGTGCCTTAGCAGCCATAAAACAAAAAGATTTAAAATACATCAATGCTTATTCTTCGGTTAGCCATTTAGGTTTGGTTCTTTTAGGTTTATTGATGATGAATGAAATAGCTTGGAAAGGTGCCATGTTACAATCTTTATCACACGGTTTTATTACTGCACTTTTCTTCGCCATGATTGGGGTAATTTATGGTAGAACACATACACGTATTGTTACCAAAATGAGTGGTCTGCTTAATGTAATTCCGGTTGCCGGTGCTTTGTATGTGATTGCCGGTATGGCAAACCTCGGTTTACCCGGATTTTCAGGCTTTGTTGCCGAAATGAATATTTTTGTCGGAGCTTTTCAACATGCCGATACTTTTCATAGAGTAATTACTATTTTAGCAGTTTCATCAATTGTGGTTACGGCGGTTTATATTTTACGTGTTGTGGGTATGATGCTAATGGGACCAACTACACCTGAATTTAAAAATTTACCGAAAATTTCGTGGTACGAAAAAACAGGTACTTATATACTTGTACTATTTATTGTGTTAATTGGTGTTTTCCCGTTTTGGTGGGGAGGTATTATAACCGATAGTATCGGGCCATTTATTGAAAAAATACTTACTTTTTAAAAAAAAATAAATCTTTTAAGGAAATGGATTTAAATAGTTTAATGTTAATGAGGCATGAATTAATACTGACACTGCTCATATTAATTTTACTTATAGTTGATATTGTTTTTACCGGAGAAAATAAGAAAAAAGTCAGTTATATAGCAGTCGCTTTGTTTGCTCTATATACGCTAATAAGCTTTTTGCCTTTAAAAGAGGGAACTTTGTTTGGCGGTATGTTTGAAACTAATAAGATGATATCTTCTTTTAAAAATATTTTAAATATTGGTGTGCTGCTTATTAGTTTATTGTCAATTAACTGGTTGCATAATAAAACTTTAAAACATCAAAAGGTTGGAGAGTTTTTTATTTTGTTGTTTGCATCATTGTTAGGAATGTTTTTCTTGATTTCATCAAGAAATTTTTTAATGCTTTATGTATCTTTAGAGCTTTCAACACTTCCGGTAACAGCACTTGCTGCTTATGATATTTACAGTAGAAAATCATCCGAAGCCGGTATTAAATTGATACTTTCCGCAGCAATATCATCAGGCATATTTTTATTTGGTATTTCCTTTATATATGCAGCCGGCGGAAGTTTGTACTTTCATGACTTAGTAGGCAGCATCGGGCACTCTTACCTTTCAATAGCAGGATTAATTATGTTTTTTGCCGGTTTGGCTTTTAAAATTTCTTTGGTACCTTTCCATTTCTGGACTGCCGATGTTTATGAGGGTGCTCCAACACCGGTATCTAATTATTTATCGGTAATCTCCAAATCTGCTGCTGTTTTCATTTTAATGATTACCTTGTTTGTTACATTCAGAGAGTTGATTGATATTTGGACACCTATATTGTATGGGCTTTCAATTCTTACCATGTTTATAGGAAACTTTTTTGCCCTCAGACAGCAAAACTTAAAACGCTTTCTTGCTTTTTCGTCTGTTGCGCAAGCCGGTTTTGTTATGATGGGTATGTTGGCTGCCAATCAGTTAGCCGTCGCTACAGTAATTTACTTTATGGCAATATATATATTCTCAAATATTGGAGCTTTTGGAGTTATTCAAGTAGTAGAAACAAAAAGCGGTAAATTAAACATTGATGATTATAACGGTTTCTACCGAACCAATCCTAATTTAGCACTGGTTTTAATGCTTTCATTGTTTTCATTAGCCGGAATTCCTCCTATTGCCGGATTTTTCGGTAAATTTTTCTTATACACTTCGGCAGCCAGTAAAGGTTACTATTTATTAGTGTTTATTGCTGTGGTAAATGTTACCATTTCTTTATATTATTATTTACTGGTTGTAAGAGCTGCTTTTTTAAGAACAAGCGACAATCCTATTCCTTATTTTAAGAATGATGCTTTAACTCGGATAGGGCTTATTATTGTTGTTGTTTCTTTATTTTTAATTGGTCTTTACAGTCCGCTGTACGACTACATTAACAGTGTTGTAAATGTTTTAAATATTTAGGATTATGAGTATGCCTGTGAAACACGATTTTGGTAAAATCGGAGAAGATTTAGTTACTTTTGTTGAGAGAGGAGTGAATAAAGAACGTATGAACTTTTTAAAAGATTTGTTGGAATTTAATGGTTTTGATGTAATTGTTCAAGAGGTAGAGCCCACAGAAGAAGGTGCTGAAAAATCCTATAATATTGCAGTGAATGATTTGGTTTTTAATCCGGTTATTTGGGTGTATGACCGTAAATTGCGAACTCCCGACGGACATATAGTCAATGAGGATTACTGGATGCAAAGGAATGATGATTTTCGACCTCAATACTGGGAACGATAATAAATTTAAGTAAAAAATGCGGTTAATTTAGCCGCATTTTTTATTTATGGCTGTTGAGTTAGTTGCAATTATTGTGTTGCAGCCGCTCATAGTGCAGCCTAAATATTTGTTGTCTGTTTTAAAATAACTCACTACTTTTGCAAATCCAAACAAAAATATAAAAATCATGGCTTTAAGTTGCGGAATTGTCGGATTAACCAATTCAGGAAAAACTACTTTATTCAATTGTATGTCAAATACAAAGGCAGAGGCTACCAATTATTCGTTCAGCACCGGAAAATCAAATATCGGAATGGTGAAAGTACCGGATCCGCGTTTAAAGGAGTTGGAAAAATTACAGCCTACCGAAAAGCTCGTTCAGGTAGTTGTAGATATTGTAGATTTACCAGGATTAGCAAAAGGTGCCAGCCAAGGAGAAGGTATTGGGAATAAGTTTTTGGGTGAATTGCGTAATGCGGATGCGATTATCCATGTTGTACGATGTTTTGATGATGAAAACTTGCCACATCCTTCGGGTTCAATTGATCCGGTTCGCGATATTGAAGATTTGGATTTTGAGTTGCAAGTAGCAGATTTGCAGTCGGTTGAGAAAAAGATTGCACGAACTGAAAAGCTTTTGAAAACCGGAGATAAAAATGCCAAACGGATTATTGAAATATTGAATAAATATAAAAATCATTTAGAAAATTTTCAAAATGCACGAACTTTGGAAGTTAGTGATGAGGAGAAGGCTGCTGTTGGTGATTTGTTTTTACTAACCACTAAACCGGTTTTTTATGTGTGTAATGTAGATGATGATGCGGCAGTGAACGGAAATAAATATTCTGATGCCGTAAAAGAACATCTGAAAAATGAAAGTACTGAGGTTTTGGTAATTGCCGGTAAATTAGAAGCAGAGATTGCCGAATTGGAAACAGAAGAAGAACGTTTGGAGTTTCTACAGGATATTGGCTTAAGCGAGCCCGGAGTTGATAAATTGATACGTTCTGCCTATAAAATTTTGAATTTGGAAACATTTTTTACTGTAGGACCAAAAGAAATCAGAGCCTGGACTATAAAAAAAGGTTCCACTGCTCCTGAGGCAGCCGGTGTAATACACAGCGATTTACAGCGTGGTTTTATTCGTGCCGAAGTGATGAAATATAATGATTTTATTGAACTGAAATCTGAACAAGCCGTTAAAGAAGCCGGAAAATTGCATATCGAAGGAAAGAATTATATTGTAGAAGATGGGGATATTTTAAACATACGTTTTAACGTATAAAATTTGTAAAAAATGAATAAAATTATAGAAAAAGAATTTCTTACAGATAATACCGTGAAATTTGTATTTGATGCAGCAGAAGTTGCTTCAAAGTGCAAAGCGGGACATTTTGTATTTGTACATTTAGATGAAAAAGACCGTTTGACATTAAGTGTTGCCGATGCTGATGAGCGTTTGGGAACCATTACTTTGGTAATAGAAGCAGTGGGCGAGTTATCGTCGAAAATTACCGGTTTAAATGAAGGAGATGAAGTATTAAATATTGAAGGACCAAAAGGCAAAGCCATTGATGTAGCAAATTATAACAGTGTGTTGGCTGTGGGTGGTGCTGCCGGAATTGCCCCAATGCTTATGACGGTTAAGGAGCTTAAAAAAGCAGGAAATAAAGTTATTAGTGTGCTGGTTACAAAATCAGAAGAACAAATGTTTTTTGAATCGGATATTAAAGAATTTTCTGATGATTTAATTGTTTTTACCTACGATAATCAAGATGAAAATGGTTTGGAAGGACTGATTAAAACACTTGTTGCTCAGGAGAATATTCAAAAAGCCTATCTAATGGGTCCCAAAATATTGATAAAAGCAGCACATGATATTGTTAAAGAAATGTCAATAGCTGTACAAGCAACTCTTTGGTAGATACAGGAATTTATATTTTGATATTTTTAAAGTCGATTTTAGAATCGGCTTTTTTTATAACATACGGTCTTTTAATTTTTTAATAATTTCATTAGCACGTGAAACTTCGGCTCTAAGTTCGCGTTCACGTTCTACATTTTCAGTCATATCAAAAGCCATACTGATAACACGCGAAAATTTATCATTTTCATCATAAAGAGGAGTAAATGTTTCGTAAAACCATTTCTCTTTTTGATCAAAATAATACTGGTTTAAATTGCGATAAACCCTTCCTGACAGTAAATCAGACATGAAATTTTGATGCTCTACACTTTGTATCTTTTCCTCACTCATAAAGTCATCCAGTTTTCGGTCTTTTAATTCACTAAAACCAACGCCGGTCATTTTTATGAATCGATCATTAGCTTCCATAATCTCTCCGCTAAATGAAAGATAATAAGTACCCACTGAGTTGTCAACAGCATCCATAATGCTGCTATATTTGGCACTGATTTCTTTCATTTCTTTTTCAATCTTGCTATTTAGTTCTTTGAGTTTAAAAACTTCTTCTTTGTTTTTATTGAACAGTTCGATATTTTCTTTTTTGAGCTTTTCTTCTCTTTCTTTGATTTCTTTTAAAGATTTTTGCATCTCTTCAATTTGCCTGCGTGTTTCCTCTTCTTGTTTGGTTAGTCGTTCTGACTTTTCGTTAGATTCTTGAAGCAGCTTAGCTGTATGAATGTTAATTTTAACACTTGAAATGGTTGAAGCGATACTTTCACCGATTTTTTCTACAAATTCAATTTTATAGGGTTCAAATTCTTCAAAAGATGCCAGCTCTACAACACCATACACTTTTTCATTTAATTTTAGCGGAACAATGAGTAAACTTTTGGGGTCATCTTTGCCTAATCCCGAGCTTATATGAACATAGTCTTTGGGAATATCGTTCATATAAATCGTTTCGTTTTCCAGAACACATTGTCCTACAAGGTTTTCACCAATTTCAACTCTTTTATTCAAATATTTTCTTCTATCGTAAGCATAAAAAGCTAAAAGTTCTAGGTGCGTATCGTTTTCATCATCATCGTTAATGATAAATAAGCCTCCGATACTTGCACCAAGATACCTTACCAAGCGGGTAAGTATTTTGTTGGTGAGTTCTTCCAAATCGTCTTTGCTTTCGCGTAAAAGCACGCCAAATTCTGCCAAACCCTGCGAAGCCCAACTTCTTTGAGCATTTTCTGCGCGTCTTAAACTTGCTTCTTGCGATGCCTTTTTGAGGTTTTCGCGCATTAACAGCAAGGAGTTTCCAAGTTCGTCTTCTTTACTCAAAGGAGTAAACTCACTTTCGTAGTTTTCTTTACCAATTTCATTGGCAAATTGAGTGATTTTTTTCAGACCTTTTTTCAGGTTGTTCAAGGCATGCCCCATTTCGCCAATTTCGTCGTAACGCGAATATAAAATCTCATCGGGAATACGTCCTTGGCTCATTAACAAAATATCTCGTTTAATTTTATTAATCGGGTAAACTAATGCACGTGAGTAGATGAATGCAACGATTATAATGAGAAAAAATGAAATTACCGTAATCCAAACAATGAAATTTTTAAACCGGTCAAAGGAAACATTCATTAGAGTACTCAAACTGTTGATTTTTGTATCGAACTTTTTTGATAAAAGGGCTAATCTTTTTAAAATATCATCGGTAAGTACCATAACAATTTGTCCTTCTTCAACATTGGCACTTCCAAGCGATTTTGCAACCGGATTATTGTAATCTTCCGGTGTTTTGAGCATTTCCATAATGTTCCTGTGCTCTGCAAATAATTTATCAACCGTTAGTTTAATCGTATCTAATTGTGCTATATCTTCTTTGTCCCAAGCTTGTGATAATGAATCCAGTCTTCCGATTAGTTTATTGTAGCCGCTTTTATGAAGCTCGATTAATTGTTTTTTATATTCGGTATTTTTTCGTTCAGCGACCCAGTTTACAATAAGCATTTTAGAATTTGTCATACTTAGTGCCAAATCGTTTACTGCTTTTGCCGAAGGTAAATACAATTCACTAATTCTATGGCTAAGTTCCAAATTCTTTTGCATGGTATTGTAAATTAAAATACCTGCAATAATTACTACAACCATTAAAGAGCCAAAACCCAGGCTTATTTTATTGGCAATTGTAAGACGCAATTTCATTTTTGATAAAAATTAAATAAATATCGCAAAAAATGTAGCTAAACAAGCTATTAATAAACTATTTACAACAATAAACAGAAAATATCAAATATAAGAATAATTTCCAAATTGTAAAAATTTATTTGAAATCTGCAATTTAGAATTAAAAATATAATGCTGTATTATTATTCGTAAATATACAACAAACACGCCAAAATTTTATATTAACGGTTCGAATTATATGATAATTCCACGTAAGGATTAAATTATTATTGTATCTTATAATAATAAAGATTTCGCGATTTCGCTTAATTTAGTATTTTTACATTTAAAACCTAATTGATAAAATATGAAGTTAATTATAACTGTTTTAATTTTAATATTTGGTCATTCTTTGCTGTTTGCCCAAATTTCACCCAATCATTATTTGGTAAATTTTACCGATAAAAACAACAGCTCGTACTCTTTGGATAAGCCGGAGCAGTTTTTGACAAAACGTGCTGTCGAACGTCGCATAAAATACAATATTGCTTATGATGAAAGTGATTTGCCGGTTAATCAAAACTATCTTGATAGTTTAAAGGCGCTTGGTTTGGAAATCGTTAATGTTTCCAAATGGTTTAATTCGGTATCGGTTTATACTAAGGATACGCTTCTAATCGATACACTTGATAAAATTTCGTTTGTAAAATCAGTGGGTTTAAGTAAAAAGAAAATTCTAAAAAATAAGGAAAATTTAAGTGTTCAGACACAAATAAAATATGAGCAATCGCTTGATTTTGATTCATCGGGCTACGATTATTACGGCAATGGTTTTCGACAAATAGAAATGTTGAATGCACATTACTTGCATGAAGCTGGTTATCGTGGTGAAGGCATGTTGGTGGCAATCTTGGACGCCGGATTTTATAAAGTTAATGAGTTGGCAGCCTTTGACAGTATTCGTGTGAATCATCAAATTGTGGGAGTTTATGATTTTGTAGATAAGGATACTTCGGTATATGATGCCGCCA
>JAKIUH010000492.1 GCA_021647685.1 Bacteroidales bacterium | reverse complement strand
TGTAATAAAAAATTCATATTTGTACTTGATTATAAACAAAATTAAACTATGGGTTATACCTGTAGCTATTAACAGCTGTATATTTTAAAAAAGTAATTTTCCTGACAGTTTTACGGAATATTAAAAACAAAACAATTATTATTTATGGGTGCAGACAACTACAAATACGGAGATCCTTTTAAATTTAAAGCATTGTATTTCTATTCATCGCCTGAATGGATGGCACATTCTCAAAGAAAATACCGGAAAGTTTTTGATAAGGCAGAGGTTTCATTTATCCGGTCGGAATTTGTGTTTTATAATAAATTATTTGATGAGGAAGACTGGGAAGCAAAAGTTTCGGTAAAGTTTATTGAAAAAAAACGAGGAAAAAATAAAGAAATTACGACCCTTGATGAAGATATTAAAGTAAGCAAAGATGAAAATACCGTTCATGTATATAAAAGTTGGGGAGTAAAAGAACCGGGTGGTTTTTGGGAAAAAGGAGATTATCTGTGCGAAGCCTACATTGACGGTAAATTAGTAGGCTCAGCAGAATTTCATATAGAAGATGTCGGATTGGTTACTACCGAGAATAATCCTTATTTTGATATAGAAAGTATTAAATTGTATGAAGGCGATTTAGATGCCTGGGAAAAACCGGATAAAAAATATTTAGTTGCTTTTAATAAAGAAAAAACACGATACGTTTGGTTGGAAATAAAAATCAAAAATAAAACCAATTCCGATTGGAATTTTGAATTTTTTATTAATTTTTTTGATGATGCAGGACAGTTAAAAGCACAAATGGATAGTCTTTATTTTATTGAAAAAAAAACAAAGGGCGATATTTATACCTACAATAGAGGCTGGGGAAGCAATGAGCCCGGTTCGTGGAAAGACGATAAATATGTGGCTGAATTGGTATTTATGGATACCTTGATTGCAGCTATTCCGTTTGAAATGGGCAATGAAGATGTTGAAGGATTGGTAGAGGTGAAAAATACACAACACAGTAATTTACTTGAAACCGCTGCAAAAATTGAAGAAGATGAGAAAACTTTGGAAGAATTGCAGGCTGAATTGGAAAGCTTAATCGGACTGGAAAAAATTAAAACACAAATTAAAGAGCATGTTGCCTATATTGAATTTTTGAAATTACGTAAAGAAAAAGGGCTGAAAGACCAAGAAACCATTTCGTTGCATAGTGTGTTTACCGGAAATCCCGGAACAGGAAAGACTACCGTTGTAAAGTTGTTGGGTAAAATTTACAATAAAATGGGTTTGCTCTCTAAAGGTCATTTGCACGAAGTTGACAGAGCCGATTTAGTGGGCGAATTTATCGGGCAAACCGCACCAAAGGTAAAAGATGCCATTGAAAAAGCCCGAGGAGGTGTTTTGTTTATTGATGAAGCATATGCACTGGCACGTTCAAAAGAAGATACTAAAGACTACGGACGCGAAGTCATTGAGATTCTTTTAAAAGAAATGTCTGACGGTCCCGGTGATATTGCCATTATGGTTGCAGGTTATCCAAAAGAGATGGAGGAGTTTATTAATTCAAATCCGGGATTAAAATCACGCTTCAAGTATTATTTCCATTTTGAAGATTATACTCCTGATGAATTAATTGACATTGCCCAATATGCTGCCGATAAGCGTTCGGTAATTATTTCTGATGAGGCTAAGGAATACATTAATAAATTGATGATTGATGCCTATCGAAACCGAGATAAATCCTTTGGTAATGCACGTTTTGCTTATGCTGTAATTGATGAGGGTAAAATGAATATGGGCTTGCGCTTAATAAAAGACCCTGATGTAAAAGAAATGAGCGACGAAGAACTTTCAACGATTACTTTAGAAGATGTTCAAAAAATTAAAGCCGGAAAGCAAAAGAAAAAAATCAGTATCCCTATTGATGAAGATTTACTGAAAATTGCCGTTGCCGAACTGAACAGTCTTGTCGGAATGGAACATATCAAAACCGAAGTAAATGATATGATTAAATTGGTACGTTATTACCGTGAAACGGGTAAAGATGTGCTCAATAAGTTTTCTTTACATACGATTTTTACCGGAAATCCGGGAACAGGAAAAACAACGCTTGCGCGGATAATGGGGAAAATTTATAAAGCTCTTGGCTTATTGGAGCGCGGACACGTGGTAGAAACAGGCAGAGAAGGACTTATTGCCGGATATATCGGGCAAACCGCCATAAAAACAAAAGAAAAAATTTCAGAAGCTATGGGCGGAGTTTTATTTATTGATGAAGCCTATGCCTTATCGGATGGAGGAAGCAATAATGATTACGGGCGAGAAGCTATTGAGGTAATTTTAAAAAATATGGAAGATCATCGCGGAAAATTTGCGATAATTGCTGCCGGATATCCTGATAATATGGATGAATTTTTATTGGCAAATCCGGGCTTGAAATCACGCTTTGACCGTGTTTGGCATTTTTATGATTATTCAGCGGATACTTTGATGCGTATAGCTAAATTTATGTTCCGTAA
>JAKIUH010000491.1 GCA_021647685.1 Bacteroidales bacterium | reverse complement strand
ATTTTGACCATAACTTCTGCTATGCTAAAAATTTTTGCCTTGTTCTACACAGAAATAACTTCAACTTATACGACACAACACGCTTGACTTGACAGTAGGGCTTGCTGAAAAACGCTGAATATATTATTAATCCGCATTTTATATTAATTTAATTGTGTCGAAGTGCAAAGTTTTCAAATACGATGTCAGAAAATGCATGCATTTATTATATATAAGCCATAATGGTTTTTGCCGCTCAGCTGCACACCTCTTTTGTATTTTATTCAGTTTGAAGTATTTATATACATCGCACTTCACAAAATCCAAAATAGATGCACATCTGAGCTTTTCAGCAAGCCCTAATGTACAGACATTGTACAGCAAAATCAATCAGATTAAATCTACAATTTGTTGTAAAGCATAAAGAACTAATTTGAATGTCATTTTTTTTTATTAAATTTGGAGACATTACAAAAAAACATAAAGCTCTAATACTTAATAATCTGACAATTAAAAATAAATACTATGAACAAATTAATTGTTTTCACTATTCTGATGGCAAGTTTCTTTTCTGCCTGTAAACAAACAGAAAAAACCCGTGAAGTAAAAAAATACTCCATAAAACAATTTATGGAAAACACGGACATTCGTGGTGGAGCTTTCTCTCCTGATGAAAAACACATTTTATTTACAAGTAATCAATCAGGAGTTTACAATGCATATTCAATTGATATTGAAACTAAAAATATCAAGCAATTAACAAATTCTACAAAATCGGCAATGTATGCCATATCCTATTTTCCGAATGATATACGTATTCTGCTTGCCGCAGATAATGAGGGCGATGAAGTATATCATATTTTTATGCGCGATACATTAGGAAAGATGACCGACTTAACTCCGGACTCCGGTGCACGAGCATCATTTTACACATGGGCACACGATCAAAACTCATTCTTTTACGGTTCAAACAAACGTAATAAACGTTTTATGGATTTATACGAAATGGATATTGATAATTTCAAAGCAGAGTTGGTTTATCAAAATGACAGTGCATACAGTATTGGAGCAATATCAAATGATAAAAGGTACATTGCGTTTAGAAAAACGTACATCCGCCAAAATTCTGATATGTTTTTATACAATAGAGAAACAAAAGAATTAAAACTCCTTTCGGAACACAGCGGAAACATTAATTTCATACCCGTTGAATTTAGTAATGATGGTAAATTCTTGTATTATATGACCGATAAAGACAGTGAATTTACCTACCTGATGAAATATAATTTAGAAACCGGTGAAAATGCAGAAGTTTATAAAGATAACTGGGATTTAAGCTATGCTTACCACTCCTATAATGAACGCTATTTTGTGCTTGGGATTAATCAGGATGCACAAACAAAAATTAAAATATTTGATAAAAAACACAACAACAAAGAAATTGAATTTCCTGATTTTAAAGGTGCAAATGTGATTGAAGTTACTATTTCGCACAGTGAAAAAAATATGAGTTTTTACTTATCACAATCAAATGCAACACCTGATTTATACGTATATAATTTCAAAAACGGAACGTATAAAAAACTCACAAATTCCATGAACCCCGAAATCAAGCCCAACGATTTGGTCAAAGGCGAAGTAGTACGTTACAAATCTTTTGACGGATTGGAAATTCCTGCAATATTGTACAAACCCCACAGTGCATCAAAAGAAAATAAAGTACCGGCAATTGTATGGGTACATGGCGGACCGGGTGGTCAATCGCGAATTGGTTACAGTGCTTTAATACAATATTTGGTAAATCATGATTATGCAGTTATTGCCGTTAATAATCGCGGAAGCAGCGGTTACGGAAAAACATTTAGCGAATTAGACGATATGCGTCATGGCGAAGATGATTTACAAGACTGTATCTTTGCAAAAAAATATTTAGCAACAACCGGATGGGCAGATACAACTAAAGTAGGTATTTTGGGAGGCTCTTATGGAGGATATATGGTAGTTGCCGCTTTGGCTTTCCAACCCAATGCTTTTGATGTTGGTGTAGATATTTTTGGCGTAATTAACTGGCTGCGTACTTTGAAAAATATTCCGCCTTGGTGGGAAGCTTTCCGTAAGGCTTTGTATAAGGAAATGGGAAATCCCGAAACAGATTCGGCTTATCTTTATAAAATATCACCGCTTTTCCATGCCGATAAAATTACCAAACCTTTAATGGTATTGCAAGGAGCAAATGACCCGCGCGTACTAAAAGTAGAATCGGATGAAATGGTTGCAGCGGTTAAGAAAAACGGTGTTCCGATAGAATATGTAGTTTTTGATGACGAAGGACACGGTTTTCGTAAAACAGAAAATGAAATAGAAGGCTATGAAAAAATATTAAATTTTTTAGATAAATACCTCGCAAAAAAAGAAGAATTTAGAAAAACTAAATAGATTTTTACAGAAGCTCCATATATATTTTGGAGCTTTTTTGTTTTACCAAACCTAAATATAAAATATGATTAAGAAAAACAAACCAA
>JAKIUH010000490.1 GCA_021647685.1 Bacteroidales bacterium | reverse complement strand
ATTGTCCTTTCAATACATATTGTTTTCCTTTTCCTTCGGGTCTTTTAAATACCGTTTGAATTTTATGATACTTTAAAAAATTAATCATAATTACATGTTTAGTTATGAATTAAAATTAGCTACATAATGATATTGCACCTTTGCAAGATAATAAGATTTTCGATAATATAAATCTAATTTAAATATTTTTATTTATACTAATCACATCCTGATGAGCCTAAATTACTTGATAGGGTAGTGAAACAATATAAATAGTGTCTTTCCATAAAGTATTGCCGCATTTGATACGCGTGGTTTTATTAAATTAATCAGAAATAAAAATAATGATAAAATAATTGGAGCCAGAATTGTTGCCCCCGAAGGTGGCGAACTCAATATGGAAATTTCATTAGCAATAAAATATGGTATTACAGCAAAAGAATTAGGAGCAATGATGCACCCATATTTAACTTTGTCTGAAGGGTTAAAGCTGGCAGCAATTTCATTTGGGAAAGATGTTAATAAATTAAGCTGTTGTGCCGGTTAAAAATCACAAATATTCAAAAATTATATAACTTTTTTCAAAAATTGTGTAACAATAGTTTAATTATAATATCGTACTTTTGCAGTATAATTCTAAATTAGTTTTAAATAAGCTATAGCTTTAAACGTTTAAGATTTTTAAGTTTGTACTAAATACTAATAAGTTTTTTCAGAATGTTAAAAAAAGTCAGCCATATTATTTTATCAATTTTGTTGGTTGTTTCTACAACAGGGCTGACCTATACCAAACATTACTGCTCTGCTCAAACTTTTCAAGCAAAGCATAATTATAAAAAAGAACATACTCAAAAAGCACATGCACATGATTTTATGGAGAAAAAGCATGACATTATTCATGTGCATTCCCAAAATCATGAGCACACAAATAAGAACTATTTAGACAGCCACAGTCAAAATGATTTGTGTACTACGCAAGAATGTACCAGTGACGCACCTTGTTGTGATAGCGAAACATGTAATGATGACAATTGCTGTAAGAATGAAACAATTACTGTAAAGCTTTCTTTAGATTACATAATCATAGATTCAAAAGAAATTTTTAAAGCTTTTGAACATGAATTGTTTAATGCTACATTAATTACATCTTATAATAATTTATTTAAAGAAACCAATACAAAATTTAACAGGTTTCTTATAACAGATTCTCCACATAAAATAAAAAATACTCCAAGTATTCTTCAAAATTTCCGTTGTTGATTTTATTTTCTGCTTATTTAGAAGGAACTATATAATCTTTGCAAGGATTTTATTATGATATAGTGTATCTGAAGATGATAGCTTTATCTATAATCAATCCCAATTGTAAGAAGATTCTATTAGCGTACTCCTATTCCTCTAAAAAGCGCATAATAATGCCGGTAGAACAGGCAAATTTTACTGATTAATTCATTTTTAACATACTAAAGAACAGATTAATCACAAAGATATTGTTTTTTGTACCGATCAATTATTTCTGACATTTTCCCCAAATTTAAAATCAAACAAAATGGAAGATTATATTAAAATCAACATAATTGAGTTAACAGACTCTTTGAATGAAGATGACTATGAAATTTTCAAAAAACTGTTTAACACAATGAAAGGAATTCAGAATTTTAGTATTGCGGGTAAAACGCTACGCATAGAATATAATTCCTATCTAATTTCTTTAAAAGATATTAAAGAACTCTTGTTTCTTAATTCTTATGAAATTAGAAAAACAAAAAAATCTAATTTTTTACAAAAGTTTATTCTTAATCTGGCAAAATCAAATAAAGAAACATTGGGTTCAGGAGGTTTAGAGTGCTGTAAATTAAATGCAAAAATATAAAATCATGAATGCAGATAAACTTAAAATAGAAACCAAACAATTGTATTATTGCCCGATGCATTGTGAAGGAGATAAAACATATAAAGAACCGGGTAATTGCCCTGTTTGCAATATGAAGCTGGTTTCAAGCAATAAACATGCAAAGCATGAACACACACATAAAAATGCACATGAGCATTCTAACATAAAAAAAAATAAAGAATCGGAAATAAAGTATTTCTGCCCAATGCTTTGCGAAGGAGATAAAACATATAGCGAGCCGGGTGACTGTCCTGTTTGTGGGATGCACTTAAAAACACAAAATGCAGTAAAAAAAACAAATACAGCATATACATGTCCCATGCATTCTGAAATTAATTTACCGGAGCCGGGTGATTGTCCTAAATGTGGTATGACCTTAGTTCCTATAACGCCTTCAGATGACAGCCCGGAAGAAAAAGAGTATAAAGTAATGCTCAAAAGATTTTTGATAGCCGTTATATTTACTCTTCCGGTTTTTCTTATTGCCATGTTAGATATGGTTCAATCTGTCCATTTAGAAAAAGTTTTTCCGGTAAGAGTATGGAATTGGATACAACTATTATTAAGTATTCCGGTAATTTTTTATGCAGGGGGTACTTTTTTTAAAAGAGGAATAAGTTCTATCAGAAGACGCTCTTTTAAT
>JAKIUH010000489.1 GCA_021647685.1 Bacteroidales bacterium | reverse complement strand
TGATTAAGCTAGCTCCGGCAAAAAGAAATATCATAGAAAAGTAAGCCGTTTCTGTTTCTAATGGCGAGCTTACAGCAACAATATTTCCAAACAAAATACCTAAACCGATACCTGCCAAAAACATACCTGTTCTTAATACAGGAAATGAGCGAGCTTTTGATTGAAACAAACCGGCATCGACACCTTTTTCTATTAAAGCCATACGCTCTTTATTACGCGTTGATAAAAACAAATAAACAATAAATACAATTGCCGCAAAAAGGCTAATAGGGATAAAAATTTCTTCATTCATAATATTTAATTTAAAAGTTTGTATTTTTTCTGTCGTTTGGTTAGACGAAGAAAATATTTTCAGGTTACAAAAAAGATATTTTTTATTTTCCACAAAAACTGTAACCTCTTTTTTATATTTGCGTCTAAGCTATTGTATGAGTAAAACTGACCAATATTATATAGAAAAGGTACTCAAAGGCGATACTAAATCGTTCGAATTTCTTGTTAATCGATATAAAAACATTGTTTTTAACATTGTATTGCGTATAAGCAAAAGTAGGGAAGATGCAGAAGAGCTTGTGCAAGATACTTTTTTAAAAGCATTTAAAAATCTGAGCACTTTTAAAAACAAATCCAAATTTTCAACTTGGCTTTACAGTATTGCATATAATCTGGCTATTTCAAATAGCCGAAAAAAAACATTAAATATTGAAGATATCAATAGTTACAATAATGAAATCATTGATTATGAAAGTATTTACAAAGATTTTGAACAAACAGCACAAATAAAAAGGCGAAAAATGCTAAAATCAGCAATAGAACAATTACCTGAAACCGATGCCCTATTAATTACTTTGTTTTATTTTAATAACTTAACAATTGATGAAATATATAAAATTACAGGACTTAGCAAGTCAAATATTAAAGTGCGATTACACAGGGCAAGAAAAAAAATGTTTTATTTTTTAAGCAAAATACAAGTATATGTAGTAATTTTATATACCTTTTTATCCATATTAAATTAAAGGCTCATTGAACACTCTTCCAACTCATAAAGGTTAACAGTTTTCAAAGAGCTACTAATTGCACTTAAAACAATAAGAAAATGAAAGAAAATATTAAAGATAAATTGACCAGAGATATTTTTAAAGACTTCATAGATGATGAGTTGCCCGATAATTTCACGAATAAGATAATGGAAAAGGTAAAGGCAGAAAAGTCTTTTCAACAAACAAAAGCTTTTAATCCAAACGCATTTATTCCGGCTTTTGTTATTGTTTTTACGATTATTGTTTTAGGAGCTATATTCATTCCTGAAAGTACCGCTCAGGCAAATCAGGATTACTATCTATTTTCTGATTTTTTTAAACAGCTTAAAATAAGTTTTCCTGATTTCACAAATACTATTAGTCAGTTATTTACAAATTCGGTAATTTTTAAGGTATTACCTTTTTCAGTAATTTTGCTGTTAATGTTGGAAATGTTGCTTTCAAAAAATTATCAGTAAAAGCACAAAAAGAACTCCTTTATTAAACATAAAAAAGACGAACCTTTGGTTCGTCTTTTTTATGTTTAGCTATAAAATCTAAAAAGGTAGCCCTCCGTCTCCATTGTTTTCAGGAGGAATATCGTTTTCAGAAATAGGAGGCATTTCCGTTCCGCTACTTCCTGAGCTTTGTCCTCCTTTTTCAATTTTCCAAGCACGTGCTTCAGTGTACCAGCGTTGATTATATTCACGCGATTCTAAATTAAAACTAACCGTAACTTCCTCTCCTATGGTTAATTGTTTAACTACTGATGTTTTATCACCCCAAACAGAAAAACAGATTTTTTTAGGATATTGATCCATTGTTTCAATTACAAACTCTTGTTTTTCCCATCTGCCATTTCTTCCCTCACCCGATTGTGCCGGAAGAATATTTATTACTTTACCTTTTACGTCTAATGCCATAACTACTCTTCAATAATTACAATTTTTTCAATTGTATCACCCGCTCTGATGTCATCAATTACATCTAAACCTTCTACAACTTTTCCAAAACAGGTATGAACACCATCCAAGTGTGCAGTATTTTCACGACTATGGCAAATAAAAAACTGCGAACCTCCTGTATCTTTTCCCGCATGAGCCATTGACAAAACACCTCTATCATGGTATTGTTTAGGAGCATCGGTTTCGCATTTAATTTTCCAACCGGGACCACCTGTACCATCGCCCTTAGGACAGCCACCCTGAATAACAAAATCGGGAATTACTCTATGAAAAGTCAAACCATCGTAAAACCCTTGCTTTGATAATTTCACAAAATTATCAACGGTACCGGGAGTTTCATCTTTATATAATTCGGCTACCATTAAGCCTTTTTCTGTATGAATTTCTGCTTTCATTGTATTTTTTCTGATATTATTTATTTGTATTGTTTGCCTGAGGAACAATTTCTAATAATTCCATTTCAAAAATTAAAGGCACATTAGGTTCTATTGGTCCGCCCGGACGAACATTTTGTCCGTAAGCAAGTTCTGTAGGAATATAAAAAATAT
>JAKIUH010000067.1 GCA_021647685.1 Bacteroidales bacterium | reverse complement strand
CAGAAATCCCAATAAATATTTTGAGAGCCTTCAATATTATTTGGATAACTTTCTCCTGTATGTTCAAAGAACCAATCACCTGCAGAACTAGATATTCCATTAGCAGCACTTGTTAAAGCATTAGCATAATCGCCCATATGCAAATAAATTCTAGCTTTTAAAGAATTTGCAACTTCTGCCCATACCATTGTTGATCTAGTTGCAGCTCCAATTGTTTCACTACCATAACTATTACCCGTTGCAGCACCAACCTTTGCAATTGCAGCATCTAAAAGTGATAATGCAGAATTATAAACATCTATTTGCTTATCATATTTAGGCTGAGGGTATTTCTCTACATCACCTACTTCTGTAAATGGTACATCCCCCCATAAGTCAGCTGCTATTGTTGCTAAATTAGCTTCTACTATCATAGCAATACCTTCAAGTACTTCTAAATTAGCTTCTTGGGCTTTTTTCTCAATAATACGACATTGTGTGATACCATCGGCATATAGAGTACCCCAAATGTTATCATAATCACCAGCTGTTGTAACATAATTATTCAATGATAAATACTGGCGGTCAGCTCCTGTAAATTGCCCTGACCAAATACATCCTGTTCTAGCTAATTCTCCTTCTGCAACCAGAGCATTAGCCATTAATGGCTGATTTATAATTAGATCAGCCGAAGCATCAGTAAAATTATTAGGATCTTCTTCTGTAACATAATCAATCTTTTCACAGGAAGATATTACCAATACAGATGCTATTAATAATGAAAATATTTTCTTCATAATAAAATCTTTTTTAGAAACCAATAGATAATTTAATTAAAAATGACTTTGTGCTTGGATTAGTAAAATAATCAAGTCCACGTCCGTTTGAAACACCTGTTAAGTTAGTTTCCGGATCAACGCCATACTTGTCAGCAAATTCAGACCATAATGCAAGATTTCTTCCAATTAAGGAAATATCTAAATGAGACATCTTCATTTTACTGGCTATTGATTTTGGGAAAGAATAAGCTAATGATATTTCTCTTAATCTAATAAAAGATGCATCAAAAATAAATTGCTCGCCAACAGGTCCAAAGCCACCACCAACTGATTTATACCATGCTTCATTTAATAAAACATCGCCAGCACCAAAGTCTTGAATGTTTCCACGAACTGTTTCACCTGACTGATAAACAGTACCATCATAAGCAGTAATATCTTGTGTTAATGTAACCTCATTAGCAGTGTTCGGGTCAATTCCAAAATGATTTAAAACACCATATGTTCCTGCCCACATATCACCTCCTTGAGAAGTTTCAAATAGTACATTTAAGCTAATACCCTTATAGCTGAAATTTGCACCTAAGCCTGCAGAGAAATCAGGATTTGGATCTCCTAAAACGCCCTCTTCAGGAGCAGCTTGCGGAAAGCCATTTGCATCTAATACCATATTCCCTGCATCATCTCTTAACCACATGCCACCCCATAAAGTACCTAATGCATGGCCTTCAACTGCACGTGAAGATGTTCCTGTAAAACCATTTAAGAAAATAGATTCAACACCTTTTAAATCATCAACATTATTTCTTATTCTCGTATAGTTAAGTAAAATATTGAATTTAAAATCATTTGTATTTACAACTGCACCGGTTAAATCAACCTCCAATCCTTTGTTAGAAATGGTTGCTGCATTTTCCCATTTAGATGTAAAACCTGTTGAGGCAGGAACATCTACTGCAAAGATAACACCTTCTGTTTTATTCTGATAATAAGTAACATTTAGGCTTAAAGCATCTTTAATAAATCGCATATCAGCACCTATTTCAAACTCTGTTTTACGTTCTGGCTCAATATTAGGATTTCCTTGAACAGTTGATTGCTGTAGACCGCCTCCGTAGTAACTTGCGCTAAGGTATGAACCCCAACCGTCACCAACAGAGCCACTAATAAAATCTGTTCCACCAATGTATAATGGTGGTTCAATACCTACTGTTCCATATGCTGCTCTTAACTTACCAAATGTCAATATATTATTTTCAGGAATTGCAGTTTTTGTAAACTGCCATGCTACTGATGCAGAAGGATAGAAAATAACATCGCCAAAAGAATTTGATTTTTCTGATCTACCAGTCAATTCAATGAAGATTTGATCTAAAAGATCAAAATTTAAAACTAAATAAGCAGCTCCTAAATATTTATGTGATTGATAATTACTAGGATTTTTATTGGCTGCAGTACTATTTGCATAATCATAAATTTGGTCAAATGTATTAATAAATGTACTCATTGACCCTCCATGAAAGTTGTAGTTTCGGATGTTGTATTGCGCACCAAGTATCCAACTAAAATTCATTGAGCTAAAATTGTGCACATTACGTGTAAATATCTCAAATTGATGTTCAGTTTCGAACAGCCATTGTTCATTATAATACCCTGATGAATATGAAGCAGCAGAATTTACAGGAAAGAAAGTAATTCGCTTATCTACTGTTATGTCATTACCGTTCCTAACCGTTAGTAATGAGGACCAAGTATCACTATTCATCATATTCCAAGTAAAGGTTGGGTTAATCATGATACGCTGAACATCCGAAGTATTAACCTGTTCGTTAATTGTCCAACCAGGGTTGTTATACGTAGGAGGGCGATCTCCTAAATACCTTCGGTAAGAACGATGTGCATTAAAATGTGCAACTCCTTGTGCATCCCAGTATGTACCTTTATAGTCGGTGTTGTCAAAGTCAGGTGAAGTACGTAAATACCCTAAATAAAGACCATTTAGGTTTGAACCTTGTTGTATTCTGTTACTGGTAATATAAGCATACATAGAATTTACCTTAAATGAGATCTTATCATTTGGGTTAATTTTGTAGTTCATTCTAACAGTAGATCTTCTATAATCTGAATTTCCGTTTATGACTCCCTTTTGATTCCAATCTGCAAGGCTTAGATAGGTGTTACTTTTTTCTGAATTAAAGTTGATTCCTGCACTTAAATCTGATGCGAAACCATTTCTAAATACCTGGTCTCTATTCACATCATTATATACTTCTTTTGAGTTTTTAGTAATAATTGGATAATATTTTGTTCCATCTTCTGCCTCAAAATAACCTCCTGTCATATCTACAATATCATCACCACCAGCTCTATCTGCAATTTTATCACCCCAACTTTCACCCCTGTTGGCAACAAAGTTTCCATTAATACCTTGTCCAAATTTATCTTGCTTTGGGTGTTCAATACTTACTTGATCAAAAGAAAATCCAAGGTTTAAATCAACAGAAGCTCCTTTGGGTTTGCCTTTTCCTGATTTCGTAGTAATGACAATTACCCCATTTGCAGCACGTGTACCCCATACTGCTGCAGCAGCAGCACCTTTTAAAACATCTATTGACTCAATGTCATCAGGGTTTAGGTCATTCAATCTGGATTGCTGTACAACCCCAGCTGTACCACCACCACGACTGGTATTGATTACGGGTATTCCATCAACAATTATTAATGGTTGTGTAGAGCCCGTAATTGTATTTTGACCTCTAATTTGCAAATAAGCTCCTGCACCAGGATCACCTGTGTTTTTCACAACTCTAATACCTGATGTTTTTGCTGCTAAACCTTGTATGACACCAGACTCTCCTGAATTTTTTACAAGATCAGCATCTACGCTTGTTACAGCGCCTGTCAACTTATCCTTTTTTACTTCAAGACCCAATGCAGTTACTACAACTTCATCAATACCCACATCTTCATTCTCTAATGTTACGTTTATTGTTGTACGTCCGCCAATTTCTACTTCTTGTTTTTTCATTCCTACAAAAGAAAAAATCAAAGTAGTTGCATCGGCAGGAACACTCAATGAAAAATTACCGTTTAAGTCGGTAATTGTTCCAACGTTTGAGAACCCCTTTGCACTAACTGTTGCGCCCGGTACAGGTTCTCCGTTTGCATCGGTTACCGTACCGGTAATTGTAGTCTGAGCAAAGGCTTGCATACCTATAAAGGATAGGAATGCAACCAATAACATAATTTTTCTCATAAACTAAAAATTTAGGTTAACAATTAATAAATAATTATAAAAAACTTTTCAAATGTACTAAATTTATTTTGAAAACATACAAGTTCAAAACAAAAAAATTAACACTTTTTAACATTAATAAGATGTGAATCATATATAATAGGTTGCGTATTGACTAATAAAAAAAGAGACCGTCTATTTTAGACAGTCCCTTTATTTATTAAAAAATTTTTAATTTAACTCGCACTCAATTAATTTACATCCCAAAATAGCTTTGTTGTTAGCTTATCACCACCTACTGCACTAGCTGCACTTGTATAGTTAGCACCGTTTAACGTTTGTTCATTAATCGGGTAAGTATATCTTACAGCATAGCTGTCTGTAACAGCATCAACCGGCATAGGAAGATTTGGATAATCCAGTCTTCTGTATTCTGTCCAGCCTTCAAATCCTCTGTTAAAGAATGCTATCCATGCTTGTGTTCCTATTTTTTCTTGCCATGTTCCGGTTGCAGTAGTATAAGCAACTTCCGGTTGAGCTAGATATGCTGTTGCGTCAGCAGCTGAACCTCCCCAATACTCTATACTGGCTGTAATCGCATTGTTATAATGATCTTCTGCTGTTCCTCCAACATTGTATCCACGTTCAACAGCTTCTGCCAGGTAAAACTCAACTTCCGAATAATCAAGTAATGTTGCCGGAAAGGTTGGGTCCTCTAATAAACCGGAAAGGTGTGAGAAATTAGGGTATGCATTGCTTGCACCATATACACCACCTATAACATCTCCATTAGTATCTAAATCTTTGTAATAAAATGGACGACGAGGATCGTTTAGTGTATTCATTATATCACCAAGAGTATTTGTAGCAACGTAATCACTACGTCCACTAGCTACTAGGCTTACCCACAATGGGTTAGTGTTGGGTGAAGCATCTAAATATGTGAAAAGTGCATTATCTGCATTAGATGTAAAAACACCTGATGCAACAGCATCTTCAATTGCTGTCTTAACGGCATTGGCTTCTGATGGAACATCTGCAAGTGTAATAGCAATTTTGACCTTTAATGAATTGGCAAATTTTTTCCATGCACCAACATTACCATCATAAATAATATCACTACCTCCTGAAAAGCTACCTGCACCAGTATTTAATGCAGCAATGTCTGCATCAAGGTTCGAAAGTAAACTTTGATAAATTGTTAATGCATCATCGTATTTTGGTAGAAGGTTATCAATGTTTAGAGCTTCTGTATAAGGAATATCTCCCCACAATGAAACCATTCTATAATAAGTATAAGTACGTAATATGTCTATAATAGCAATACGATTTTTTTGTGCAGCAATATCATCTGCTGTTACAAATTCCTCTGCAGCTAATATTCTTTCTGCCTCAGCTAAATCAGTTAAAACATCTTTATAGAATACGCTCCATGCATTATCAGGTACTGCACGATTTACAATATTGAAATTAGACTCATCAGTATAGGTCGTTTCAGTAATGTATTGTGCCCATAAATTAAAATTATTTATGTTTACATTAATCGATGCTATTTGGTCCGCCAGATTCTTTTGTGCATTTGAAAACAGGGTTGCACCTGGAACCTCAGTCGGACTTTTTACATTTGTATTTAATTCTTGGAAGTCTTCACAAGAGACTATGAAAACAGCCAGAAATATAATTAATAATTTTCTCATTGTTTTTCTATTTAAAAGTTTAATTTTAGATTAAAACTAAAGTTTCTTACAGTAGGCATAACCCCACTTTGGAAACCTTGTAAATTACCGGAACTTAGACCAGCTTCAGGATCAGCATAAGGTAAATCTTTCCATATAATCCATACATTAGAACCAACAATGCCTAGTGTAAGTCCTTTGATATATTTATTATTCATGGGTACTTTATAGGATAAACTAAGTTCACGAAGTTTTAAATAGGATGCATCATATACATAAGCAGCATTTGGATACCTAGCCCATCCATAAGCATAATATCTGTCTCCGGGAACGCGTATATCATTCACAGAACCATCTTCTTTAACTCCATCCAGAATAAATCCTCCACCATCAGCTAATGAGTTACGAACAGGATTTCCTAAATCGTTTGTTCCAACTGATTCAGGATAAAGACCTGTACCTTGTCCGTACCATTGGTCTAAGGAGAATACACTTCCTCCCATTTGCATATCAAGTAAGAAACCAAATGTGAAATTTTTATAGGTAAAACTATTATACAAGCCCGCATTCCAATCAGGATTTACGTCTCCAATAACATTGTCTGATGTTGTTGTTTTGATATAGAAACCATTTGCACCAACAACTTTGTTGCCATTTGCGTCATAAGTAAAATCAGTACCTTGAATAGTTCCGTAAGGTTGTCCTACTGTAGCATTAATGGTAATACCTCCTTGGAAACTACCAAGAACTAAATTAGTTACTTCTTCGCCAGTTTCAGGATTTACAAATAAGCTTTTAACCTCATTTCTATTTCTACTCCAGTTCAATGTAACATCCCATCTGAAATCACCGGATTTTACAGGATTTCCATTCAATGCGATTTCAAAACCTTTATTCTCAATTTCACCTGAATTTAAGTACTTTGATGAATAACCTGTGGCACGTGACACTGAAACAGGGATAATTTGATCCACTGTATTATTTTTATAATAGGCAAAATCAAATCCTAATCGTTTATTGAAAAATGACATTTCTAAACCTGCCTCTAAACTTTTTGTACGTTCAGGTTTTAATTCACTGTTGTTTTTTGTACTAGGTACCGAGAATAGCGTAGTTGAACCAAAAGGACTAGGTTTTGAATATACGTCAGTAACACTGGCAAAAGGTGCATCATTACCTACTTCTGCATAATTTAATCTTACTTTTCCAAATTGTAACCAGTTGGCACTGACAAATTCAGAAAATATAAAACCTAATGATGCGGATGGATAATAATATACATCATTTCCGTCAGGTAAAGTAGAAGAACGATCTCGTCTAATAGTACCTTCAAAATATAAAAAATCTTTATATCCAAGTGATGCCCTTGCATAGATACCATTTACTGCAATTGTTTGGTCAGTTTCTAATGGTGATAATACATTGTTTATTGAATTATTTAATGAATATAATTCTGGAACTACTAATCCACCATTTGTTGATGCATAAACAGTATTAAGATAATCTCTACGAACGTTTCCCCCTAATAATCCGGTAACACTTAAATCACCAAAATTTTGACTGTAATTAATCATTAAATCATAGTTATTTTCCATAAAATTCCGATTATAACGACTGTAACCGGAACCTACATCAGGTCTTCCAATACCAAATCTACGGGCAATACTACCAACAGCCAAACGCTCTTCTTGAATAGTTGAGTAATAGTCAACTGATGCACGAAAAACTGCGCTTACATAGTCATTAATAGTATAGTCAACAGCAAAATTACCAAGCAGTCTGTCACGTCCATCAGATTGAACATTTTCGTAGCGATCCCAGTAAAAATTATCCCAATAAATTGGAGTGTAGTCTCCACCAACAGGATCATTCATATTCCAAGTTACGTTTCTACCGGTTTTAAAATACATATCTTTTAATTCCTGAACATCAACATTAACCTGCCACCATTGACGAAAGCTTGAAAGGATATTGTTACTATATCCTGTTGAATTACGTCCTGTAGTGTTTGTGTGAATGTAATTAGCTGATGCTGAAACAGTCAACTTTTCAGTCGGACTATAAGATGCATTAAAGCTAATATTATTTCTTTTTAACTCACTGTTTGGGAAAATACCTGTTTGATATAAATTGGTATAAGATAAACGGTAAGTAACTTTTTCACTGGCACCATCTAATGCGATACTATTTTTATAGGTGTATGCATTATCAAAAAAAGTTTCAGGTCCATTTTCAGCTGCTACCCAAGGGGTTGCTTTCATATAATTAGGACTTTCAGGTACGAATGCATCCCATTGAAAAACCATCAAGTTCGGATCGAATTTTTCTCCAAATGAAGCATCCTCTGTAGTAGGAACAAATAAATCATTTGTACCATCACCATCTATGTCTGCATATTCATATAAACCGGGATGATCACCACCACTATAATACGGACCGTACCCTGCTCCATATTCAGTTTGATATTCTGGGAAAGTACTTTTATCAATACTTCCAATTCCAAAGCTGGAATTAAGGGTTACTCCAATACCATCTTTGCTTTTTCCTTTTTTAGTGGTAATAATAATAACTCCGTTTGCAGCTCTTGAACCGTAAAGTGCGGTAGCGGCGGCACCTTTTAATACGTTTACGGATTCAATATCATCAGCATTAATATCCGATATAGGGCTACCATAGTCATACCCGCTTCCCCCTTGTTGTTGGGCACCACCGTTTGTGTTAGAATTGTCCATTGGTACACCATCAACAACAAACAATGCTTGGTTATTTCCAGTTAATGAAGATGAACCTCTAATAATAATATTGGTAGAACCACCAAAATTACTATTTACTTTTACTTGCACACCCGCAATTTTACCAGACATTGTGTTTACAAAGTTATCGGATTTAACTTCTGAAACTTGTTCTCCACTAATCTGTTGGGTAGAATAACCAAGCGATTTTTTCTCTCTTGTGATACCCAAAGCGGTAACTACAACATCATCCAATGCAATGTCCGATGTTTCCATTACTGCATTAACAACATCACCTGTAATCTCTTTTTCCTGAGTTTTATACCCCATGAAAGAGAAAACTAAAGTTTTGGCTTCTGCAGGAACATTAATGGAATATTTCCCGTTAATGTCTGTTACTGTACCAAGAGAAGTACCTTTAACGGCGACACTAACGCCGGGTATTCCTTGTCCGTCTTCAGCGCCGGTCACCGTGCCAGTTACTGTACGCTGTGCGATAATTTGCATACTTAATAGTGAAAAGAATGCAAATAGCATTAACACTTTTTTCATAAATACATAATTTAGGTTAGTATTAAAAATAAATAAATCGAAACAAATCTAAAAAAATTAATCCAAAGGGAGAAAATTTTTTTAACACTTTTTAACATCTTTAAGATGAATCTGAATACTAATTGGTTGCGTTAACTTTTATTAATAAATTATTAATTGCTGATAGTTAGTGTTTTAAAATATAAGCGGATATTTGTTTATATCCGTTTATGTTAAATATCTTAAATTTTATCTTCTACCATTTTCAAGATTTGTTTTTCCAAGTCAATTGTATTAGATTGTATAATACTGCCTTCTTCAAGAACTTTTTGTACAAATTCTTTATCATCTAAACCACTTGCATTTATTTTAACGTTTAAAAAAGCCCCCATTACAGCTGAACGTGCTGCCAGGGCACCAACTCCTGCATCTGTTACTGAGTTCGGGTTTCCTGTTTCTGCCATTGCTTTTATAACGCTCATTGACTCGTATGCCAGTTTCATTACGGAAAATGGAACTTCAATCGCGTAGCGTGTGGCATCTTGTATAGCTTTTTTTCGGGCAGCTTTTTCCTCGTCAGTAGATTTAGGTAAGCCAAAGGCATCCATTATTTTATTAAACGCATTGGTATCTTCATCAACCAATGCTAACAACTTGGTTTTGTAATATTGTGCTTTTTCTGCCCAATCCGAAAACTCTTCCCAGCGTTCGTCCCAGCCTCGTTTATGAGAAGATAAATTAGCCACCATTCCGGCTAAGGAAACTCCCAGTGTACCCATATAGGCAGCAATGGAACCACCCCCCGGAGCAGGAGATTCAGATGCTGTTTCATTAGCAAATGCTTTTAAATCCATTTTTATGAGCTCATCTTCTTTTTCTTCTTCGAGAAGATATTCTATTATCCGTTCTTTGGGGTGAAATGGTTTCAATTCGTCTAAGCCTAGTGATTTAACGGCTATTTTTATGATTTCTTCTTCGGATATACCTGCGGAACGCTGTTGTTTGCGTAAATAGTGCTTTCCTGCATCCAGTATGGCTTGCAAAGGAACTAATCCTACCAACTCTGAGCCTGTTACCCTTATTCCACGTAAACGTGCTTTTTCGCTAACTTCATCAAAAGCCTGATGAATGGAAGTTACGGTAATGTCGGTCAGGTTCATGGATATTTGAGCAATACCGTACTCTTTTATATACCATCCGATGGCTTTTGTTTTCTTTAAGGTGCCCGGGATACGTACCGGATTACCGTTTTCGTCTTTAATAATTTTTCCGGTAATGGGATTTCCTTCCCGTTTTACGCGTCCTGCTTCGCGCACATCAAATGCTATAGCATTTGCTCGCCGGGTTGAAGTGGTGTTTAAGTTAATGTTATAAGCTACTAAAAAATTACGTGCACTAATGGCAGTTGCTCCTGCTTGCGCATTAAATTTTGCGGGTCCAAAATCGGGTTTCCATTCAGGGTCTGATAGTTTTTCTTTTAAACCTTCGTACTCTCCTGAACGAACATTTGCCAGATTGCGGCGCTTTTCTTCGCGGGCGGCAAATTCATAGCAATAAACAGGAATTTCCAATTCTTCGCCTACGCGTTTGGCTAATTTATGTGCATAGCTCACGGTTTCGTCCATTGTGATGTTTGAAATCGGTACTAAGGGGCATACATCTGTGGCACCAAAGCGTGGATGTTCTCCGTGATGTTTACTCATATCAATTAGCTCGGCGGCTTTTTTAATTGCTCGAAAAGCGGCTTCTACCACTTCATCGGGTGTGCCGACAAAGGTTACTACTGTCCGGTTGGTGGCTTTTCCCGGATCTACGTCTAAAAGACGAACTCCTTCAATGTTTTCTATTTCATCAGTGATTTGTTTTATTATATTCATATTGTTCCCTTCACTGAAATTTGGGACACATTCTATTAATTTTTTACTCATAGTTATATTGTTACATTGTTACATTGTTGTACTACCAAGTTATCTTATCATTTTATTGATTAAAATTTAAGTTTATCGTTTGTAAATTTAATTAAAGAATTTATTTCTTTAGGTAATTTTTCCAGTTTACCAAAAATATGGTTATACTGCTCTTGGGTGATAAGTTTCCTAACTCTTGATTTTTCATTCCAATCAAAACATTCTTTAAGAGATCCAAAACTATATCTATAAAACTTTATTTTATCTTTTTTGCCATATCTTCCAAAGCCTTCTGAAATATTTGCAGAAATGCTGTCAATTGCTCTAACAAATTGTTTGCCAACTGTTTCTTTTGCAAAATAATCCCATTGTGTTACAATATTCCAAACATAATTAGATAAATTAAAAGATGATTTGTAAGCTGAAATATCATTTAACTTTAAATATTTTCTGTCCTTTTCCAGTATCTAGCATATAACAATTTAACAGTTTAACAATTTGACACAACTACTTCTCCATTCAAAATTACCGTATCAATCAAATTACTACCATAAGCATAAGGCATAAATTCAATGCTTGGTATTTCTTTGGTAATAAAAATATTGGCTTTTTTGCCAATAGCAACCGAGCCGAGTTTTTCACTTAATCCCATTGCATAGGCAGTGTTAATGGTCATGGCATTAATGGCTTCTTCAGGCAGCATTTTATAATTGATACAAGCTAAGGACATCATAAATTTCATATTTCCCGAAGGGGATGAACCGGGATTAAAATCCGAAGCAATGGCTACCGGAAGTCCTGCGTCTATCATTTTACGTACCGGCGAATATTCCAAACCTAAAAAGAAAGCAGCTCCGGGTAAAATGGTTGGCATGGTCTCCGAATTTAATAATGCTTCAATTTCTTCATCGCCAACATACTCCAAATGATCAACCGAAAGCGCATTATATTTTACCCCGACTTGTACTCCGCCTGAATAATCCAATTCGTTAGCATGGATTTTCGGGCGTAGTCCGTGCTTTATTCCTGCCATTAAAATACGGTCGGTATCTTCAACGGTAAAAAATCCTTTGTCGCAAAATACATCAATATAATCTGCTAAATCTTCGGCTGCAACCGCAGGTATGGTTTCGTTGATTACCAAATCTACATATTCCGTTTGCCTGCCTTTATATTCAAATGGTACAGCATGAGCAGCAAGAAGGGTAGTTTTTATTTCTACCGGCATTGTTTCTTTAAGCCGGCGAATTACACGCAGCATTTTTAATTCGGCTTCGGTATTTAAACCGTATCCGCTTTTTATTTCCACTGCACCCGTTCCTTGACTGATAATTTCTTCAATTCTCAATTTTGCAACTTGGTATAATTCATTTTCACCGGTATCTTGAAGCCGCTTTGCCGAATTTATAATACCACCTCCGCGTTTGGCTATTTCTTCGTAAGATAAGCCTTTTATTTTATCAATATACTCAATTTCACGACTGCCGGCATAAACTAAATGGGTGTGAGAATCTACAAATGTAGGGAAGACCATTTTGCCTGTTGCATCAATGGTTTTATCTATAGATAAAGTATCAAGATTCAAGTTCTTCATTTCACCGAAATCTTCAATTTTATCGTTGTTTAATAGCAGCCAAGCATTGTCGATGCTATTAATTGAAGCCATATCTTTACCACAAACTTTAAGGCGTATCTTGTTTTCGGTTTGTACCAGTTTTTTAATATTTTTTATGAGTGTCTTCATTTGTTTGCTTATCAAATTATTTTTCGGTTTAAAATTATATATATAGATTTACACTGCAAAATTTTAGTGCATATAACAGGTCTTTGAGCTGTTGTTTTCTCAGTTTTCACAGCTCGGGAGAGCTATGGTACGTTCATGGCTCAGGCAGTGTTGTGTTGTTTTTTCACAGTTCAGGAGAACTGTGGTACGTTGTACATAAAAATACATTTTATGATAAAAAAGATACCTCATACTTTTGCTTTAATTTTTTATATTATTGTATTTGCAGCCATTTTAACTTGGATTATCCCCGGTGGCGAGTTTGATAAGCAAATAATAGAAATCAATCACTCCACACGTGAAGTGATTGTTCCCGATTCTTATCATCGTGTAGAACGAAATCCGCAAAGTTGGCAAGTTTTTGCTGCTTTTTTTGAGGGCTTTGTAGATAAAGCTGATATTATTGTATTTATTTTTATGGTAGGCGGTGCATTTATGATTGTTGGCAAAAGCAGGGCTATTGATGCAGGTATTTTTGCAGTTTTAAGACTTACCGGAAATTTAGAAAAAATACGTTTTTTGCATTTTATTGGTGTCGATAATCTGATATTAAGTGTTATAATGCTTGTTTTTAGTGTTTTCGGAGCTGTTTTTGGTATGAGTGAGGAGACAATTCCTTTTGTTCTTATAATAGTGCCTTTGGCAATAAGTATGGGATATGATTCAATAACAGGAGTTGCTTTGGTTTTTGTGGCGGCTGCCATGGGGTTTGCAGGGGCTGTTTTAAACCCGTTCACTATAGGAATTGCACAGGGAATTGCTGGACTACCAATGTTCTCGGGTTTAAGCTACCGGCTTTTTGCATGGCTGGTTATTAATGTTTTTGGTATTTTGTATATATTAATTTATGCTAATAAAATAAAGAAAAAACCGGCTAAATCGCTTGTTTTTGATGATGATGTATATTGGCGCAAGAAAGAGCATGCAACAATAAATCATATTGATGCCAAAAAAACAAAGTCTTCGGTATTTGTATTTTTTGTAGTTTCGATATTTTTAATT
>JAKIUH010000066.1 GCA_021647685.1 Bacteroidales bacterium | reverse complement strand
AATCAGATTTTCATTTGTATCAACAATATATTTTAAAATTTTTACGAAAACTGGATAAAATTGTAGATGATGAACTAAAACAAGCATTTATTGATTTAAAAAAGGATTTATTGCCTTTGCGCAGCAACCCCTATGAAAAAAGAGCTTTTTTATATTTTGATATTATTTCATGGTTAGAAAGCAAAATTGAAAATCGTTCAAATCAAGAAATTATTCGGGAAAAAGCAATGAAAAGGATTCGCTTAAACGAGTAATTGGGTAGTAACTTTAAATTAAACCACCTGTTTCAAATATGCAGCAATCTGTTTTGCTTAAAATAATAAATCTACAATAAATAAAAATCCATTATCTTTAACAATTAATATTTTTGAAAATTCGTTACCTTTAAGAATAATTTTTTGATAAGAATATGTTGAAACCATTAAAAATATTTTTTCTCGGCTTGTTTTTGCTTTTTTTATATCCGGAATTGCAAGCACAAAGATTTAAGTTTACTCCCGATACCGATACGGCATACATAAATGAGTTACATACTTTTCTGCAAAAATCTTATAAAAAAGAAATTACAGAACAAGCATTTATTAGTTTTTCAGGATTATGGAATTCCGACAGATTAAATCTAAAACAAAAAGATTTAATCATTCAATTATCAAACAACATGCTTAAAAAGCGTTGTAGTCCTTATCCTCATTTTTACGATTTTATTACATTGTATAACAGCCTTTTAAATAATGATAATCAGCAATCAAACATTATTAAATGGACCACCGCTTTGGAATATTACAGCAAGCAAAAAAATTATAATGCAGCTAAAATAAACCGCTTAATCAATTCAGTACATTTATTTGTTGACAGCATGAGTTTTTTTGAAAATAGAGCGGTTAAATGGAAATATGATGCCGAAAATTATAAAGTAATTTTTAATGAAGAGGCAGGTTTAAGTATTGATTTTGAAAAAACAAATCTTATATGTTATTCAAAACGCGACAGTTTTATCGTTTACAATACACGAGGTAAATATTTACCGGCAAAAAATTATTGGGTAGGTAAAGGTGGAAAAATAAGCTGGGAACGTGCAAATTTTTCAAAAGATAGTGTCTATGTAAGACTTTCAGACTACCAAATGACTTTTACTAAGCCTGAGTTGAAAGCTGACAGTGTTAAATTTACAAATAAATATTATTTTAAAGGAGAATTATTAGGTTATCTACACGAAAGAATTGTTGCAGGTGCCACCGGTGAAAAAGCGACCTATCCGCAATTTATTTCTTATGAATTACGTGTTGATTTACCCAATGTAGTTAAAAATGTAGATTATACCGGTGGTTTTTTTATGCGCGGTGCGTAATTTATCGGGAAAGGAGATGAACAAGAAAAAGCTTTAGTTCAATTTAAAAACGGGAATGAAATACGTGCAAGAGCCGAGGCTGCTACTTTTTCGTTCACAAATAAAAGAATTGCTGCAAGCAATGCAAACGTAGCTTTATACGTTCAAGACGATTCAATATATTCACCGGATATTAATTTAAACTTTTTAATTGATACACAACTTGTTGTATTAACTAATAGCCGTTTAGATGAAATTCAAAGTGTTTTTGTCGATACTTATCATGACTTGGATATTAATGTTCGGCAAATATCCTTTGCTTTACGCGATTCGATAATTACTTTCCGTAGTTTACCGGCATCTACATACCATACTGCCATTTTTCGCTCCTTAAATTTCTTTACACTTGACGAATATAATCGCTTGGCATTAATGGACAATGTTCATCCCTTAGAAGCAATTAACCGAATGGTAAAAAGCGGAATGTTTATTTTCGGACCTTTTCAGTTAGCATCTTATCTTGAAAAAGATGTAAAGTACACACGCCAATTAATGATTATTCTTGCTAAAAAAGGATTTATTCATTACGATTACAATGCGCAAGTTGCTTATGCCGAACAAAAACTTTTTGACTATGTAGAAGCACGCCACAAACTCAAAGATTATGATGAAATAGAAATTATTTCTAAGCCAAAAAAAATAATTAATGCAGAATTAAACATAAATACCGGAATTTTAAGTATTTACGGAGTAAAGCCTTTTGCTTTAAGTAATAACCGCAGAGTAGGTATTTTGCCCAAAAACGGAGAAATAAGAGTAAAAGAGAATATGGAAATTGACTTTGACGGTAGGCTAAAAGCCGGTTTGGCAGATATGTACGGTAAGGGTATGACTTTTTATTACGATAGTTTTATGGTAAATCTTCAACAAATTGACTCACTAAAACTGACTTATCGAAGTGATAAAAAAAATGAGGACAGTTTATACGTTTATTCAGACGTAGCATCAGTAGGTGAGAATTTATCAGGAATACTTAGAATTGATATGAGTGAAAATAAATCGGGAAACATCACTTTTCCCGAATATCCAATTTTGGAAAACAGAGATACAGCCTATGTTTTCTACGATAAAAATAATCAACAAGATACGGTTTATAAAAGAGATAAAGTACAATTTATTGCCTATCCCTTTGTTATTGACAGTTTAAACACCGTTACGCGCAATAATGTTAATATTCACGGTATGTTCAAATCAGGAGGTATTTTTCCTGATTTTGAAGAAAATTTAACTGTTCAGCCAGATTCTTCGCTTGGTTTTGTGCATCATCTTGATTCTGCAGCAGCTCCTTTATTTAATGGGCTTGGCTATTATGAAAATACGATAACATTGAATAACAAAGGGTTAAAAGGAAACGGAAAAGTACATTTCTTAAATGCACATGTTTATTCCGATGAATTTATTTTCTATCCGGACTCAATGAATACTTATACCAGCCGTTTAGAAATGGACAAACAAATGAGCGATACCCTTAAAACTGAATATCCACTTGCTTATACCGACTCTGCCTATGTTCACTGGGAACCCAACAGGGATCAAATGCTAATTAAAAGTATAGATACCATCCAAATGTATGATGATATCGCCGAATTTACCGGAACCTTAGAGCTTAGACCCGACATTTTAGCAGGAAAAGGAAACCTTACTTTTAAAAATGCCTATTTGAATTCTAATTCTTTTACTTTTAATGCTGAAAAGTTTAAAACAGATACTTCTGATTTTAACCTGCAAGCTGATGAATTTGGCAGAATACCTCTTTTAACACATAATGTGGCGGCAAATGTCGATTTTTCAAACAATATTGGACTATTTACTTCAATTGGTGATAGTTCCTATATCGATTTTCCCGATAATCAGTATTTGTGTTATATGAATTTTTTTACATGGTATATGGGAGTTGATTTAATTGACATAGGTACATTGGAACGTCTAAAAACAGACACATTAGTAACAAATATTGCTGAACTGGAATCACTAACTGATAAATACCGCATTAATTCGGAAACTGATTATCAAGTCTCATTGGAGGACACTACATTCACACAAGAAGAATTAATGGCAAGCTCCAAATTTGTTTCTAAGCGTCCCGGACAAGATTCATTGAGTTTTATTGCAAGGTCATCATCATACGATATTGAAAATCATTTAATAACCGCCAAAGGTGTAAAACTTATAAAAGTTGCCGATGCACATATATATCCCGATGCACCTGTATTCATTGAAAAAAATGCAAATATCCGCCCTTTTAATAATGCTCGCATTGTGGCAACTACCAGTGCTCGATACCATAAATTTTATTCGGCAACGGTGAAAATTTACGGAGCAAAAAAATATGGAGCTTCTGCCGATTATGAATATTATGACCGAACAAACAGCATGTCAATCATCCACTTTGATACACTTTATGTAGATAAAAACCTGCAAACTATTGCCTTAGGAAAAATTACAAATAAAGATAAGTTTAAACTAAGCCCTGAATTTTCCTATTACGGCAATGTTGAAATTGAAGCGAAAAAGAAATTTATAAACTTTGACGGATATCTAAAAATTCATCACGATTGCGGACATCGTATAGACAGCCTTTGGCTGGCATTTCAGACGGATATTAATCCCGACAGCATTATTATTCCCTTACCGGCAGTTCCAAAAGATGTAAACAAACGGAAACTATACGCTGCCATTTTTAACACTAATGATTCTATAGGAGTATATCCGGCATTTATGACTACCCGCAAAAAGTTTGCAGACAAAACACTTTTTCAAGCAAAAGGTTTGCTTTATTACAATGATTCAAGCGGATATTATGAAATAACTGATTCTGCAAAATTCGTAAATAAAGAAAAAGAAGGAAATTATATGGCAATGCATAAAAGTTTGTGTATTGCTCTTGGCGAAGGAAAATTTACTTTCCCTTTAGATTTAGGTCAAATTAAACTTAATTCGGCAGGCAAATTTCGTTACAATATGGAGTCGGGAAATATTGGAATGGATTTAATGCTTGGCGTTGATTTTTACTTTAACGATGATGCTTTAAACTATATGGCTGATAAGCTCAATCAGTCTTACGAATTGGAAGCTGTTGATGTAACCGCTGATGATTATAAAACTGCTTTTAAAGAATTAGTGGGTCTGGATAAATCCAAAAGCATGTTAAATGATATTGCCCTTATGGGAGGCTTTACATCTTTGCCCGAAGAAATGGATAAAGCCATATTCTTTTCGCGGGTAGAAATGGAATGGAACAGAACACGTAAATCATTTTTATCGAAAGGAAAAATTGGTATTGGAAGTATTAAAGGAAACTCAATAAACAAAATGGTTGATGGATACATTGAATTAGCCCCTAGAAGAACCGGAGATATTATTAATATATATATAGCACTGAGTAAAAAAGACTGGTTCTTTTTTACCTATACCCGTGGAACAATGAAAAGTATTTCATCTTATGATGATTTTAACGATTATATTGTTAATTTAAAAGATAAAGAACGTAAGCCTCCTGTAAAATATGAAGATAATCCGTATATGTTTTTCCCTGCAAGCGAACGTTCAAAAGAAAATTTTCTTACCCAAATAAGTATTGCTTTAAATACTAAGGAAGAAACCCAAGATTTTAATTACGATAATCAAATTGAAAGTTCAGCAAATAATGAAGAAGTAGAAACAGAAACAGAAGAGTACGAAGAAGAAATGGAAGAAGAAAGCGAACCGGAAATTATGCTAGAAGAAACGGAGAATACAGAAGAGCAACTTTTAGAAGAAAATACTGAAATAACGAATCAAGAAGTACAAGAAGAAAATACGGAAGAAGAAAACCAAGAAGAATTATTGGAAGAAAATACCGAGGAAAATAATGAGGAGCTTTTAGAAGAAAATACCGAAGAATTTAATGAGGAAAAATTGCTTCAAGAAAATACAGAAGAGCTTAATCAAGGGCAAGTACTTGAAAATGACACAACAAAAGCTATAAAAGAAAACATTAAAAAAAATAAGGATAAAAATAAGGAGGAACTAAAAAATAAGGATAATAAAACGGAAAATACTAAAAAAATAGAAGAAAAAAACAAAAAAGAAGCTGTTGAAGAAGAACAAGAATTACAGGAGGAAGAAGAACTTTTAGAAGAAGAATTGCTTGAAGAAGAGGAAGGCGGTGGAGGAATATAAAAATAGGATACAATAAACAACTTTTTATGAAGAAAAAATTAATTTTCATAATTATTTTAATTTTTATTGCATTGGAGATATTTTCTGTTTTCGGATTTAAATACCTCCATAATCAGGAACTAAAATATCATATAGCTATTGGGATAATTCTTATACTTAATGCTCTTATTGCCTATGTGCTGTATTGGTTTTTAATAAAAAATACTCATAAAACAGAAATTGACATTAACTATAAAAGAATTTTAGATACCATTACAGATGTTGTATTTATAATAAGTACAAACGGTAAAATTTTATTTGTAAACAGCCAAGCTAATACCATTTTAGGTTATAAGCCTAAAGATATTGAAGGAAAAAATTTCATTAAATTTATACCTAAAAATGAAATAATCAAATATCTTAGAAGACTTAAAGAAGTATTTCTTAAACGACAAATCCCACTTTTTGAAAACTTTATCTTACATGCTGACGGTCATCAAATCCCTATTGAGATATCTGCTAAAATAATGGAATATCAAGGCAAATATGCTGCCATTGGCACTATACGCGATATTACTAATCGAAAAAAAGCCGAGCAAGCATTGATTGAAAGTGAAAAGAATTTTCGTTTGCTTTTTGAAAATGCACCATTTGGTATTTATACCGCTACTCCTCAGGGAAAAATATTAGAAATAAATAATGAGGCTTTAAGAATAATTGGATCACCATCAGCCGAGGCATCCAAAAAAATAAACATATTAACATTTCCGCCTTTAATTGAAAACGGATATGCTTCTGCTTTCAGGGAAAGTATAAGAAAAGGCAAAAAAGTAAATTTTGAGCGTTTATACGTTTCCATGTGGGGGAAAAAAGCGGTAATTTCAAGTCAGATAATCCCTTTGAAAGATGAATTTGGGAAAATTGTGAAAATTTATACTGTAATGCAAGATATAAGTGCTAGAAAACTGGCAGAAAAAAGGCTTAAAGAACAAAATGAAGAATATTCCAAATTGGTATCCGAATATCAAAATCAAAATAAAAAACTAATTGAAGCAAAATTAAAAGCTGATGAATCAAACCGCTTGAAAAGTGAATTTTTGACCAATATGAGCCATGAGATACGTACTCCAATGAATGCTATAATCGGTTTTTCCGAAGTGCTTCAAATGCAACTCAATGATGAAAAATATTTATTCTATGTAGATAAAATTATGTCGAGCGGGAATAACCTGCTTGGATTAATTAACGATATTCTGGATCTTTCAAAAATGGAGGCAAAGCAAATTGAAATTAAGCCGGAAAAAATAAATGTGCGCAAAATGTTCGATGAAGTTGCTTTAATATTTTCCGGAATTTCGAAACAAAAGCAAATTCCAATTATTTTAAATATCAATAAAAATTTAAAAAAATATATTTATACCGATGCTTTTCGCTTAAAGCAAATTTTAATGAATTTAGTGAGCAATGCTTTAAAATTTACAGAAAATGGAGAAGTATTGATTTTCGCAAGGGCTAAACATACTGAAAATAAAGAAATAATTGATCTAATTATTGAAGTTTCTGATACAGGTATCGGCATCCCCGAAGAAGAATTTCAAACTATTTTTCAAAGTTTTAGTCGCATAGCCCAAGAAGATGACCGGCTCTATGGTGGAACAGGTCTTGGCTTGGCTATTACACGGCAACTTGTAGAATTAATGAAGGGTTCAATTTCCGTAAAGAGTAAAATCGGGCAAGGCTCTACCTTTACGATATTGTTTAAAGATATTAAAACATCTGACGATTAAAAATTACCGTTTCATTTCCAATATTTCCAAATTCTTAATTTTATCAGCATCAATATTAAAACGCAAGGCGGTACGTACTTTATGAAAACCGGATTTTCCTGCTGCCCCGGGATTTATGTATAAAAGTTCCAATTCTTTATCATATATAACTTTAAGAATATGAGAATGTCCGGCAATAAATAGTTGAGGTTTAATTTCTTTCAGTTTTTGTTTTATCCCTTTTGCATATTTTTTAGGATAGCCGCCAATATGAGTAATAAAAACTTTTACCCTTTCACAATTAAAGTACAATGATTCGCTCAACACAGCTCTAAGTTCAGCTCCATCAATATTCCCATATACAGCACGTACCGGCTTAATAGACTTTAGCCGGTTTAAAATGTCAGGATTACCTATATCTCCGGCATGCCATATCTCATCAGCCTCTTTAATAAAATCAATAATTTTATCATCAATGTATGAATGTGTGTCGGAAAGTAAAGCTATTTTTTTCATTTTTTAATTTTTACATACGTATTTAATTTGGTAATTTTACGGCAAATATATACAAATATGCATATTTTCTATACACCTGATTTAAAAGACGGCAATTATCAATTAAACGAAGAAGAATCAAAACATTGCATACGTGTTTTGCGTTTAAAAAGTGGAGACAAGGTAAACCTTATAGATGGAGAAGGTGGATTTTATTTAGCTGAAATAGTAAATGATCACCCTAAGCGTTGTGAATTAAAAATAGTTCAGACCGAAAAAGAATACGGAAAACGGAATTACTTTTTAAGTGTAGCCCTTGCCCCCACAAAAAATATTGAGCGGTTTGAATGGTTCTTAGAAAAATCTACCGAAATTGGCGTGGATGAATTTATTCCTTTCATTAGTCATCAATCCGAACGAAAAGTTATAAAGCCCGAGCGGCTCAATCGAATAATCAATGCAGCAGTTAAGCAATCAATTCAAGCTTATCGTCCAAAACTTTCAGCGATGTTGAAATTTAAAGATTTAATTTATCTGCCTATTGAAGGTAAAAAATTCATAGCACATTGTTTTGATACGGAAAAACCTTTCTTAAAGGATGTTATAAAAAAAGGCGATAAGGTTTTAGTTTTAATTGGGCCCGAAGGTGATTTTACGATGGAGGAAATAGAACAAGCAAAAAATAGAGGATTTAAAGAAATAAGTTTGGGAAACAGCAGATTACGTACTGAAACAGCGGGAATCGTTGCCGTACATACGGTAAGCCTGATTAATTTATAAGCTATTTAAACTTATCAGTAACTTCACCGGGTTTTGGTTTTTTAAATTTGAGCATTGCTTTTTTATCCTCAGGTTTTTCAATAATCTTATCTTTTTTATAAATCACTATAAATAGTAAAAAAAGACCGATACAAATAATATCAACGATAATTTATAAGCAAAAGAATTATCATAATTATCAACAAAGCTTTTTAAACGAGCTCTATTTGGATTATCAGGCAAGTAAACTATTTCTAATTTACTTCCTGTTTTTGTTTTTTCAAATTGCTCCTTCTCTATATCAATAAAAGTTTTAATGGGTTTATTTCCTATTCGAAACTCTATATCAAGATAATAATATTCCATTGTTGTTTTACCGACACCTGATTTTTTATGTTTAGACATAACTTCTGCAATCACAGAAATACCGCTTTTTTTAAAAGTACGATTCACATATCCCGAAATAAAAGCAACTAAAACAATAATTAAGGCTATTATGATTAATGAATATGCAGAAATTTTAAATTGCAGAAGTGTTTTTTATCCATGAAAGCTATCTTTTTGATGATTTAGTAAAATTACTGAAAAATAGAAATATATTTAGTAAATAAGCAATAAAATGTGCTCAATAATACAATTATAAACAGCTTTCAATAATACATTAAAGAGCTATTTATTGCAATTAACAGATATTGCCCATACTTTTAAGTAAAATATTGGTCAATACATGTAAATATACTTTTATTTATGTTATTTTTTTATAATTTTATGAAACCAATAATTAGTATATCTAAATAAAAACACACAAAGATTAGTAACCTTAAACATAATATTATGAACCATTTGAAACATTTTTTCATTATTGCATTTTTATTGAAGGGTTTTCTTGCGCTCGGACAAAATACCGACCAAGTAAAAAAACGCGGACCCGCTGATGAGTATTCAAGAAATTCAATTTCCTACGTTTTGCTTGATTTTCCTGATAATCGTTATAGCGATTATCTGAAAAAAGCTATTTATCAGGCAAGTGTTCCTTCAAAATTTGATTATAATGATATAAAAGATAAGGTATATAAAGCACCTTATTATCATGTAGAAACTCCTAATTTTAAAAAAAATGCAGAGGCTGTAAGAAGAAGTTTAGCTGCCGAAAAATATGCCAATAAAATTGTAAAATTTTGGTGGAATATTGATGATGAAGGAAATTATTCAACCGATATAATTCAAAAAAGAGGATTTTATAATGCTACCGACTGGGACGTTGAAAAAGCCGATGCTGAAAAGCGTGGCAGAGCAGCTTTGGCTGATGCCGGCGAAAAATTAATTGCTAAAAGCTATGTTTTGGTACTGGATTTTCATGATATTAAAACCATGAAAGAAATTTATGATGCACAAGATGCAAAGGCTATGAAATTGGCAAAAAAATTAGGCACTGAATTTACTCCCGTTGAACGGAAAAAAAATGGTTTTACCGGTAAATTAACGGCTTACTTGTTTAAAGTAAATTATTCCGATACAGTACAAGGCTATTTTATGGATGCTTTTATTGATGACCAAAAAATTGATTTGCAAAAGCTGGATAATATTTTTCAAGAAGTTTATTCTCCATTGACTTATATCTCTCAAAAAGAAGTTACGGTTGACGGAACACAAGCAAACCCGGGACAATTTTTAGCACCTGCCATACAAAAAACCAAAGAACAACTGATGGCTAAGTTAGTGAATGATGGAATTAACAAAATATTTAACAGTTTAGAGAAAACATACGAAGAATTTCGAGTAAAAACACCTTTGGTAAACACCAATCCGCTACAAGCAAAAATTGGAAAAAAGGAAGGACTAACACACGAACGCCGTTTTTTTGTATGGGAATATGTTGCTAACAATAAAGGTGATGTAGTTGCCAGAAAACGCGGTGAAATCAGAGCACGAAAAGTTGTAGATAACCGTAATGATGAATTAGGACAAACACAAACTTCTACTTTTTATCAAATCGGGGGACACAGGCTAAACGAAGGTATGACCCTGCAAGAACGTAAAGATGCAGGAATTGGCATTTCGGGTGGTTTTAGTTTCATAGGTGGCGGATTTGCTCATGCTGATATTAATGTGGGGCAATGGTTGGACATACCTGTAAGACAATTTAAGCTGTATGGAGATATGTTTTTCAGGGGTAAAGATTTAATTGCGCAAAGCCCGGTTGGAACAATGCCTTTTACCGAAGATACTTATTCATTCACTTCATTTTCAATTGGTATTCAAAAAGAGTACCCATTTGCACGGAATTATCATTTTGGCTGGTATATTGGTTGGACAGGTGAAACAGTTAGCTGGACAGATATGAATGATGGTGAAAGTTTATCAGCCAGTGGTATTAATTGGGGTGCACAAATAGGAGCTAATTTATTTTCGCCAAGTGTTCAATTAATTATGCGTTTTAATAGTCATAACTACGGTACATTATATTATACTGCAGATGCTGATACAGAATCAGTGGATACAGGGGTAAATATGAGCGATATGTTTCCTGACCGTAGCTTCTTTGGTGCTGATTTATCACTTAGAATTAACTTTTAGTCAAATTTAATAAGCTATTTATATTTTTCAATAATAGTTTTCGTTAATTAAATAAATCTTATAAGATACATTATATTAATAACAAACAAATAAATACTATGAAAAAATTAAACTTTTTATTGGCACTAATTTTTATCATTTCATTAGCCGATACTTCAGTTGCACAGGTAAGAAAAGAATTTAAAAAACTCTGGGCAAGTGATGTAAGCTATGAAGTTACCGTTGTAGGTATTGGTACTGACGGTACAAAACTTTTAAAAGTTTGGGGTTATGATAAAAAAGCGGATCTTGCCAAAATTGATGCGAAAAAAAACGCAGTAGCTGCATGTTTGTTCAAAGGTGCAGTCGGTTCGCGCGACAAAGTTGTTAAGCCCATTATTCCTGATCCCAATCAGGCTGAAGCTCATGCTGCTTATTTTGAAAAGTTTTTTGAAACAGGCGGAAAATATTTGCAATATGTGGGTATTACCAATGATGCAACAGGACGCGACATTGTAAAAATGAAAAAAGGTTACAAAGTAGGCGTTGTAGTTTCGGTTAATTACGATGCTTTGCGTAAAGAAATGGAGCGTCAAGGCATTGTAAAATCATTAAGCAATGTAATGGGAAAAGCAAAAAAACCTACCATTATGGTAGTTCCTTCAGATGCTTGGTGTGTTCAAAACGGTTATACCATGACATTTAACAATCAAGGAAGAACCGAAACTTTACCTGATTACAAAGCAGCCTTACAGAACAATACTGATTTATTGTTGGTTATCGGTAAATTAAATACCCTGATGGCAGAAAGAGGTTTCCCTGCAAAAAATTTGGAAACTGAATTAAAAAACATTGAATCGCGCAATGCTGAAATGAATATGATGAGCAGCAAAGAATCCGGCGCTTCAATTCAAGAATCGCCTATAGATTTGCTGAAAAGAACGGCAAAAGCTGATATTATCATTCAATTGACATGGTCGGTGAACAAACAAGGACCTAAAAAATCCATAACTTTTAACCTTCAAGGATTGGATGCTTATACCGGAAAACAAGTTGCAGGAGCACAAGGAACCGGAGCACCTTCTTATACCGCTGAATTGCCCTTATTATTAGAAGAAGCCGTTTTGGCTCATTTGGATAATTTCAACGCACAATTAATTCAGCATTTTACTGATATTGCAGCAAATGGTCGCGAAATTCTGGTAAATATACAAGTTTGGGATAATGCAGATATTGATCTGGAAGAAGAATATGATTATGATGGTGAAGATGATGAATTAATTGTTCATATTGAAAACTGGATTGCTGACAATGCTTACAACGGACAATATAATTTATCTGATGCTACAGAAAATTTTGCAAAATTTGAACAAGTTCGTATTCCTTTATTTTATGAAAGAAAAGGAAAACAAAGAGCGATGGATGCACGTCGTTTTGTAAATAATTTAAGGAAATTTTTACGCCAAGAGCCGTTTGGAATAGAATCAAAAGTATATATGCGCGGATTGGGTGAGGCATGGTTAATTCTTGGTGAAAAATAAGCCTGATTTAATATTAATTTATAATTTTAAAATAATAAAAATGAAACATCCATCCGCCAACTGGCGGACACAGGGGCATGATTATTTAAGCACAAAAATATGTGTACTCCTTGATGTTTGTGGATGTTCCATGAGGCAATAAAAAATAATTTAAAAATAAATCTCATGAAAAACAAAGTAATTATCATAATAGCTGTTTTGATGCTTAACTTTAACGGTTTTGCGCAAAATGATTTGGCAACCATTGATGATTTTGGAAGAATAGCCTTAGCGCCGGTTCTTCCCGATGATATGGGTGATATGCCTTCGGCAGCACGTAATTTACTGTTAACCAAATTGGGACAAATTGCAGCTAAAAACGGATTAGCTTCGGCAGCAGTGGAACCTCAATTTTTAATTACAGCTACGGTTGATGTAATTTCAAAAGACATCACTCCTACTGCTCCACCTATGGTAGCCATGAATTTAGAAATTAACATGTATATTGTGGACTATGTAAACAAAACTGTTTTCAGTTCTTATACTTACAGTGCAAAAGGTGTTGGAAAAACCGATACCAAAGCATATATTCAAGGAATTAAAAACATTAATCCGAAATCTTCAAAAATCAGAAGTTTTGTAAAAAAAGGCAAAAATAAAATCATTGAGTATTACAATACAAAATGTGATGTCATTATTAAGGAGGCTCAGGCTTTAGAAAGTGTTCAAAAATACGAAGAGGCAATTGCCAAATTAATCAGTGTTCCCGAAGTATGTCAAGAGTGTTATTTTAAAGCCTTAGATGCTATTGAACCCATCTATAATAAAATGATTGGCGAAAACTGTAAAGATGATGTTACAGCCGCAAAAACGGCTTTACAAAACAATGATGTAGATGCTGCCAAAAGATATTTAATGAATGTTCAGCCCGGTACTGAATGTTATGACCAGGCGGTTGATTTGGCAAAACAAATAAACAGTATGCAAATGGAAATTGCGACAGAACAAGGCG
>JAKIUH010000488.1 GCA_021647685.1 Bacteroidales bacterium | reverse complement strand
TTTCTTCTATGGCCTGATTGTATTTTTTGCAATGTTTTTGGGACAAAAATTTTTGTTGAAAACAGAATTTGAAAGTGAAGTTCACGAATACGTAATTTATATCTTCTTACTGATTTCAATTGTTGAAAACCTGATTTCTATACCGGTTACTACATTTGCAGCCCGTATAGAACAAGCTAAACAAGACATTCCCTATATGATTCGCGGATTAATGTTTCAATTTTTACGCATAGCGATTGTTTTGCTTGGTGGGAAAGCCATTGCTTTGGCTTTTGGAAATTTAGCCGCAACCATAATGATTGTTCCTGTATATCTTTATTTTTTCAAAGATTATCCTTTCGGGAAATTTGACAAAGAATTGGCAAAAGAATACATAAAAATTGCTGCCCCTATTCTCATCTTGGGGGCTGCCACGACATTAACCAATACGGTAGATAAAGTAATGCTGCAATATTTCACTAATTCAGAACAAGTAGGTTATTATACAGCCGGATTTCGAATTGGAGGATTTATCTTACTGATTTCACGAAGTATGAGCATGCTTTTTTTCCCAATGTTTTCAAAAGCAGTTGCAAAAAGAGATTATGGGTATATACGCGAAAAAATAGAAAAATTCGAGCGTTTTAGTTTTTTATTCATCATGCCGGTAGTTATTCTAATTGCTCTTTATTCAAAAGATATAATAGTGTTACTTTTGGGAAAACAGTATATGCCATCGGTGGGTATAATGGCTGTAGTAACGGTTGCTCTGTTTATGACCGTATTTAACACCCCATACGGAAATCTTTTAAACGGCTTTGGCAGATTTAAACTTACGGCAAAAATCGCTTTAATTAACCTCATCATTTATGTGCTCATAATTTTTATCTTTTTAGATAAAAACATGTTAAATATGGGTTCAATAGGTGTTGCATGGGCTTTGTTGATTACTAATATATTATTGGGAGTCATATACCGTTGGTACGCAATGAAAGATGTTGAACATTTAAACAATATTCTGGCTGTAAAATTTATCATTTATGGTGTTATCAGCTATTTAGCAGCTTATTATATCCTTAATAACTACTTTGATGCAAATAATTACATCCGCTTTCTGTTTGTAATAGTGTATTCCGTAATCACATTTGCCAGCTTTCATCTTCTTCAATGGATGCATATTGATGATTGGAAAGCAGCTTTAAAATTACTGGATATAAAAGCTATGAAAAATTACATATCGGGAGAAATGAAAAATAAAAAATGAGTATAAAAGTTATTAATATCGTAAATCATCCGCCGGCATACGAAGGACACAGAGGTCGTCCGCGTCCGGAAATTAATTGGGATACCCCCAATGGCAGTTGGGTAGGTATTTGGGGATATGAATGGCATGATATAATAGGAAAACGCACACTCAGAGCAGCTGACGATATTATATATGAAGTTTGGCAACCTGATTTAAGAGCAGACAAAATATACGAACATACCTTTGAAGGAGGATTGATTCATAAACTTTTTCCGGCAATTCAGAAAAAATTCGTACACGGACTAAAATTACGGAAAGATATTTATTCTAAAACATTAATGGAACATCTGGAAAAAGAAATAAATAAAAATCAAGCACTGGCTGTTCATATTAATGCAGGTTTTCGATACATTAACATTCCTATTTTAAATAAATATTCAAAAAAAGTCCCAATTGTAGGACAATTTTATACAAACAGCAGCAGTATTTTTGATATTCCTAAAACAAAAAACCCTTTTAAACTGTTAAATGCCTATAAAAAGCGTTGGGAATTGTACAACTACTATAAAAAGTTAAAGTATATAATTCCAAGTGTTAAAAAAGGAATGGAGATTTTTGAAGACAAATTCGGTGCAAAAGTTTTTCATCGTGATTTTGCTAATTTCGGAAGTCAGTTTGATGAGTGGGAAAGAACATTAACAAAAGAAGAAGCAAAAAAACAATTAAATATCCCACCGGATAAATTCATTATGTTTTCTTCATCACGACTGATACCAATTAAGCAAATAGATAAAATGATTGAAGTGCTGGCACAACTGGAAAACAGAAATTTTATCTGTTATATTTCAGGCAGAGGCAGCGAAGATTATGAGCATTATCTTAAAAAAGTAGTCGAAAAACATAAACTTGAAGAAAACATTTATTTTATAGGCTATGTAGATTATGATGTGTTGCAAAAATATTTTCAAGCAGCCTATTTATTAGTTTCTACTTCGGCACAAGATGCCGGTCCGGCTTCACCTTTTCAGGCAGCAGCAATGGAAACCCCAGCTTTTTTAACGGCAACAGGTATTGCCGAGGAGTTTTTCATGAAAGAAAAAGCCGGAATTATCGTACCTACTCATAATTACGAATTATGGAGAAAAGAATTAAATACAATTTTAAATGGGAAAAAAATAAATGTTCCGGAACGAAAAAAGATAATTGAATTTGGTAGTTGGGAAAAAGTTGCTCATTACTATTACCATATCTATAAAACAATAACTAAATCGTAAAACTATGAAAGCAGTAATATTAGCAGGAGGATTAGGTACACGTTTGC
>JAKIUH010000487.1 GCA_021647685.1 Bacteroidales bacterium | reverse complement strand
TGTTTTAATAGCTGTTTGAAATAATATTTTGAGCTTTTCTTTTTATTTTTTTGTGGATAGATGCTGCCGGTTGGCGTATGGGTATAATATAAGAGGTAATCTCTCTCTGCAAATGGAGTGCCGTAATGGTTTGGTTAAGGTTAATGTGTTTCATTTTAGTTTTAGGTTTATGGGTTCAAATATAATTGAGTGTTTTTAAAAATGCAAATTTTTTACTGAAAAAATGATGTAATGCTAATTTCAAGAAACTCAGTTCCGGAGAACTGAGCTACGGAGTAATGAGTTAATATTTATCAACAAATACATCATTTTATTTTTTCTTGAATTAAAAATATTGAAAAACCAAACGTTTAAAATACTTTTTGAACGTTTGTAAATAATTTGTGTTTTAATTCAATATTTGATCTATTTCTTCTGTATATTCATAACTTGGCTTGTTACCTATAAGTGCATAACTGTCATAAATTACTTTGTTGTTCTTATCCAAAATTATTCCATGAGTTCTAATTTCAGGAACCTGTAAATTATTTATTTTTTGAAAATTATACTCATAGTTTAAAATATATAGTTCATTTTTAGGCAATAAAGGATAAATATTATTCATGAAAAATCTTTTATTTGAAATATCCATTATAAAAAATATCCTAATCTGCTTATTGTTTTTTAAAGGATTAATTATTTCCTTCCACTTTTTGATTGATTTTACACAAGAAGGACATTCGCCACTATATGAAATAATTAATTTAAAATAATTTGAATAATAATTTGCCTTTGTTTTTTCTATCTTATCATTGTTGGCAATAAAAATTGTATCGGGAAATTGTAACTTTTGACCAAGTAAAGGCGATGCATGCCTTTCTTTGTTCTCTTTACATGCTAATAAAGAAGATACTAAAATAATGCTTAATATTATTTTATTCATTTTAGAGTTCTATTTTATAATAAATTAAAGGATAGATTTCGCTACTTAAAGAATATACAATCAATTCTTTATTTTTTGTATCGTACACATAATCAAAAATTTCTCCATCAAATTTTATTAAAGTTAAAGGATTTCCTTTCATATCAAATATCATTAATTTTTCAGGGAAATTTGGTACCGGCTGACCTACATTCCCGCCTTGAAAATATTCTAAACCACAATAAAGAACAAAAATCTTATTCCCGAAAATTTTTAAAAATGAGAATGTACTTATTTCATTTCTGTCTTTTTTTACTTTTTTCTTAAAACCGATTTCATTAAAAAACTTTTTTGTAAAAATAACTTTTCCCGTTGTATCTATGCACATTAGAACATCAAGATTTCTAAAAGCCATATATATTCTTTGGGTTTCTGTATCGTATTTAAAAGTAGTCATGTATAAGGGATGATCCAATACTTCCACACCGGGTAAAATTTCTTGTGGTTTTGCAAAGTTCTGCACGCCATTTTCACTTACTATCCGGTAAATATACGGTTCTTCATATTGCGTATTAAAAAGTAATGATGTATCGCTAACAACTTGTTTTTCATACGATATGGTTTGTGGAAAATTAAATTTTTGAGCAATAAAATTATTCGTAAATAATAAACTGTCCAAAGCATAGCGGTTATATGTAACACGCCCCCAATCCACAATCCAAAGATATTTTCCATTTTTATCAGTACATAAATTTCCCGGACGTACAATTTCATTTTCGCCTTTGCCAATTCTACATACTGATTTCAGATATTTATGATTGACAAAAAAATGAATTCCTTTTTCGGTAGCAAAAATATCTTGTGCTATTAATAAGGTATCCAGCAGATATAAATAAGGAGCTCTATTAAAAATATCCTTTTTTGTATAAATTTTACCGCTATCAATGCTTAAATTAATTGTCCTTTTAAAATCAGACAGTTGAATTGTTTTGTTTTCTTGTTTATTTGTACAGGAAAAAAGGAATAGTGTAGTAAAAAGTATAAAAAGATTTTTCATAATAATTTTTAAATTAATACATAAATTAGCAGAAAGGCAAAAAACCTTTCTGCCTGTAACAATAATTTTATTTAACAGTATTTTCCCAGTCCTATTTGACCTTCCCAAAAAGAACCATCGCACAGCAAACATCCTCCGCCTGTATAGGAGCAAGCAACATCGCCCCATTTTTGTGGTGGAACATTGGCTTTCGTTTGTGTGTTAAAACTAACAATAGCTCCTACAACAAACACCAATCCTATTACGAATTTTATAATATCTTTTTTCATCATTCTACATTTTAAATTAAAAAATTAATTATTTGCTCTGTATATCATTTCAAGAACTTAAACACTCTGTGTTTACAACAATTTTTTATCTTTGCTTCCACAAAAGGAAGCTACCAAAATTGTTGTTTTAATAGCTGTTTGAAATAATATTTTGAGCTTTTCTTTTTATTTTTTTGTGGATAGATGCTGCCGGTTGGCACAATGTGTAAAGAGGCAAACTCTCTCTCTCTCTCTCTCTCTCTGCAAATGGAGTGCCGCAATAAGTTTGGTTAAGGTTTATTTGTTTCATTTTAGTTTTAGGTTTATGGGTTCAAATATAATTGAGTGTTTTTAAAAA
>JAKIUH010000486.1 GCA_021647685.1 Bacteroidales bacterium | reverse complement strand
AGGAATTAAAGGTTCGTGAGCGAAAAGTAGTTTATAATAACGTTCATTCAGCAAGTTATATCGGTATTATTTTTAATGCTGAAGATAAAGTATTTTATGCTGCTGCAAAGGAGTTTATGAATTATATTGATGAGCGGGGGATAAAAATAAATGCCTTATCTTTTGTGCCAAAAAGCGATTTAATCGGATACTTTCCATATCGTAAAGGCGTAGAATATTTTGGAATGGATAAGCTTGCTTGGACAGGTAAACCCAAAGAGGAAGGTGTCGAAGAATTTATCGAACGACCTTTTGATATATTAATCGATATTAGCCTTACAGGTTCTTTCCCTAATGAATACGTTTTTGCATTATCAAAAGCCAAATTTAAAATTTGCAATAATTCATCAATTGAGAAATATGCAGACTTTGTACTTCAATTAAAAAACAAAGAAGATATTGATAATTATATTGAACAGATTAAGCATTATTTGGAAAGTATTGAAACTCATTAATAATTTTCATTCGTGCAGATAGATTTTCACTATAATACCATCAGGGTTTTGATGGAGAAACTTGGTTTTCAGCCCGAAGATGCTCAAATTATTGCTTATGCATCTCAATATGTTGATGATGCCGTTGATCATGAAGAAATGAAAGTAAACGGTCATCTTGAGCTTTTGTCTCAACGGTTTGCCGAAAATAGTTTTAATCCGGTTTGTACTGCTCACAGAGGTTTGCAGTTTTTGAAAGGATTTAAAAAATCTGTTCAAAATAAAATTTATATCCCTTTTCATTTTTTACCCGATTTAGAAGATTTATCAGATGAATCTGCATCTTTTTTGGTACGCCCAAATGGAAAACTTGCAAAAAAGCTTGTTTTAATTGCAAAAACAGAATTAAGCAAAACTATCGGCGAAGAACGGATAATGAATCTTATCCGTTTAGGAATAGCTTTGCATACTTATGCAGATACCTGGGCACATCAGGATTTTTCAGGGCGACATAGCCATGATGAGAATGATGTTGATGATATTGAAGTTTACACAAAAGGAAAGTATGAAAAAATATCGATTTTTAGTAAATTAGAGTATGATGCATTTCCTGATATAGGGCATGCTGAAGTAAATGATTTTCCTGATAAATCTTATTTAAAATGGCGTTATAAAAAAGCCGATAGTAAAGAATTTTTTGAGCGTGATAATCCACGCTTATTTTTGCAAGCTGCAGAGCATATTATTGATTTATTTATAGGTGCTAATAAAGATTTGGGTATTGATAATCTTAAAACCCGGCTTTTTGAATGTTTTTCTTTTGAAACGGATAATTTAGAAGATAAATTTAAAAAATTTCAACAAGTTTTCCCTGAAATAGGATTTTACTATGATGAATACCAGTGGCGAAACGAGGCTTTAGAAATAATGCAAGAAAATAAAATTAAAGAATTGCTCAAAGATAATAATCCATCTTATGTTTTGGGAAGTGATAAAAAATGGTTTTATTTCCATTTTGCAGCGCAAGAGCAAAGAGAGTATATATTGAATTTATTAAAAAAAATAAAAGCCGGAACTTAAATCAATAAATTCCGGCTTTCCTATTTATCTCAGGTTTGATTTTTCCTAAACTAAATGTTCTTCTTTTACGATTTCCATTCCTTGTAATATGGCTTTTTCATTCATCGGGATGAGTTTATGATGCCTTTCGGGAAGCGATTTTTTTAAACCTTTAATTACATTTTCTAATTCAACCAAAGGTTTAATTTTTAAATAAGCTCCCAAAACTACCATATTAAATGTTTTGGCAGAGCCCATTTTTGCCGCTTCTTTTGCTGCTTCTACCAAATAAATGTTAATATCTTTACGAGTTGGCGGGTGTATAATTCCATTGTTATCATACAGTAATAAACCACCCGGTTTCACAGCATCTTGAAACTTATCCATCGATTGTTGGTTAAGAATAATTGCGGTGTCAAATTTACGTAAAACCGGTGAACTAATGCGTTCATCGCTTAAAATAACCGTAACATTAGCTGTTCCGCCGCGCATTTCCGGTCCGTATGAAGGCATCCAACTAACTTCCTGATTTTGCATAATTGCAGAATAGGCAAGTATTTTTCCTAATGAAAGGACACCTTGTCCGCCAAATCCTGCTATAATTATTTCTTCAGTCATATCTTAAATTTTTAACTTATGCATTAAATTTCTTTAATTTCGCCTAAAGGATAATAAGGGAACATGTGTTCTTCCATCCATTTATTAGCATCAACAGGTGTCATTTTCCATCCTGAATTACAGTTCGATACAATTTCAACAAAGGATAAACCTTTTTTCTCTTTTTGTTTTTCAAAAGCTTTACGAATGGCTTTTTTGGCTTTACGCACCGCTGATGGAGTATGTACTGCATGGCGTGCTACATAGCAAGTGCCCGGCAATTGAGCTACTAACTCTGTTATTTTTATCGGATGTCCCATTAGTTCAATATCTCTGCCAAATGGAGTAGTTGATGAAACCATTCCTTCCAAGGTAGTAGGTGCCATTTGTCCTCCGTTCATTCCGTAAATACCGTTATTGATAAAAATAATGGTCATAT
>JAKIUH010000065.1 GCA_021647685.1 Bacteroidales bacterium | reverse complement strand
CATTAAAAAAATTATATTATATTTTTTCATTTTAAAATATTTTTAAGAGTTGATTTAGAAATTAAGATTTAGACTTAACATAAATGTACGTGGTCTTGGGAAAATATTATTATCAATACCACCGTTAACCTCAGGGTCAATACCTGAATAATTGGTAATTACAAAGGCGTTTTGAACAGTAAATCCTAATCTTCCGGTAATTTTATCGGTAAACAATTTGTTAAAACTATAACCTGCACTAATATTATCCATACGGAAAAATGAAGCATTTTCCAAATAAAAATCAGACCAATATTGAGCGGTCATAAAATTCGTTTTCTCAACATCTTTTAATATGTTGGAAGTGTAACCGGATTGATTATACACATTTTGATAAAGTGCCATGTTTGAAGCATTGTTATTATAAACATAGTTGCCCAAACTAATCCTTCCTGAGAATGAAAAATCAAATTGTTTGTAGGTTAATCTTGAAGATAATCCTATTAAATGATCCGGTGCAGGGTTATGTACATAATATTTATTGGCATTATTTCCTGCAACATTCCCGCCTTCACCTGTTTTATCAACATAAAGTCCTTCAATCGGCATTCCGTTAGCATCATATACTTGGCGGAAAAGGAAAAATGTGTTTGCAGGGTATCCCACAGCATTTATTTGAACATTATTTCCTACACCCCCTGAAATACCCCCTGTTTCATAACCTGTATATGCAGGGTCATCAACTAAAGTTAATTTAGTAATTTCATTTTCATTACGTGAATAATTTACTGAAATTTCCAAACTCATATTTTCATTTGAGATTGCTCTGGCATTAATTTCTACCTCATAACCTTTGTTGGTCAATGAACCTACATTTGTAAGCAAAAAGTTTGAAAAGTTTGTTCCAGCAGCGATTGGTATTTCATTGATTAAATCAGTTGTTTCACGGCTGTAATAATTAAACGAACCGGAAATTCTATCGTTTAAGATACCAAAATCTAAACCAAAGTTCATAGTTGTAGTCTCTTCCCATTTGATATTTGCATCATAAGCATCAGGGCGTAAAGTTGGGTAAAATTGATTACCAAATTGATAATATGCTCCTTGCTGGCTGATTGTATAAGTTGGAATATAAGGATATGGGTTATCAAATATATCTTGCTGTCCTGTAACTCCCCAACCTGCTCTTAATTTTAAGTTGCTTATGAAATCTGTGTTTGCCATAAAAGCTTCTTCATTAATTTTCCATGCTGCTGCAAATGATGGGAAAAGTCCCCAGCGATTTTCTTTTGCAAAACGTGATGAACCGTCATAACGTACCGTTGCCGTTAAGAAATATTTATTATCATAAGAATAATTTGCTCTACCCAAAAATGATACTAAGAAATTTTCATTTTTGTACACCACTGTATCTGAATTTAAGTATTCACCATTAGTCATTGCCCATGGGCGGTTGGCTGTTTCACCTTCGTAGTAATAATGTTGGTATTCATATCCACCCATTACATCCAAGTGGTTTTTGCCAAAATCTTTTGCATAAGTAAGATAAAAGTTAAGCAAACTTGTTTCTCTTGTATTTGTATATCTGACAATTTGGCGTTCCGGTTCACGGTAACTCCATGAAGCTAATGTATCGGTAATATCATCACCATTGGTATTGTAATAGTCATAGCCTACATTTAATGTAGCTTTTAATTCCGGCATAAAAGGCATTTTATAAGAAAACTTACCATTTACCAAATAACGTTGTGCGGTTGAAGTGTTGTCTCTGTATTCTAGCTGAGCAACCGGATTGTGTGTAGCAATATTATTAGGAGGACCATTTAATGGGTCGCCAGAGCTTAACTCAGTCCAAGCAGTGTATCCGCCATAGCGCGTATTTCCGTTTTTAATTGGCTGAGTAGGATCAAAAGAAAGAGCTGCTCCAATAGCATCTGTATTTGAGAAATCGTTTTGGAAATAAGTACCTTTTGCATTGATATCCATTTCTAAAGCATCGTCTAAAAGCTTAGGGTTTACAGAAATGTCAAAAGTACTTCTTTGCATGTTGCTATTTTTTAAGATACCGTTTTGTCCGGTATATCCTAATGAAATACGGTAAGGAACAATATCATTTATTGCGCCGCTAACACTTGCGTTATGATCTTGGCTGAATGCATTTTGATAAATTTCTTTTTGCCAGTCGGTATTTGCATTACCCAGAACATTTAGTGCAGTAGGGTTTAATCCGTAATTGCTTACACGGTCATAAATCAGGCTTCTAAATTCATCACCGCTATATACATCCATGTATTTAACAGGTACACTCAGTGAGAAATTACCATTATATGCAGCCGTCAATTTTCCTTTTTTTCCTTTCTTGGTGGTAATTATAATTACCCCGTTTGATGCACGAGAACCATATATGGCTGTTGCCGAAGCATCTTTTAAAACCGTAAAAGTTTCTATGTCATTAGGGTTAATTGATGATAAAGGACTGGCAACACCGCCAATACCTGAATTATCAACAGGAATACCATCAATTACGATTAAGGGATCATTGCTGGCTCGCAATGAAGAACCGCCACGGATACGAATGGTTGCTCCGGCACCCGGTTGTCCGGTTGGTGCCGTAATAACTACACCGGAAGCTTTACCCATTAATAATTCCTCCGGGCTTGTAATGTTTCCTTGGTTAAAATCTTTTGCACTTACTGCTGTAACAGAACCTGTGGCATCATCTTTTTTAATCGTACCGTAACCTATTACCACAACCTCTTCTAATCCTATATCGGATTCTTTCATTTTAATATTAATTACTGTTTTATTACCAACAGCAATTTCTTGTTTATCATATCCAATGTACGAAAATACAATAAAATCTTCCGGTGAAGCCGTAATTTTGAAATTTCCGTTAAGGTCTGTTATGGTTGCATTAGTTGTTCCCTTAACAGATACTGTTACACCCGGAATTGGAATGTCTCCGTCGGCATCAAGAACCTGACCTGTAATTTCTTGCTGAGCAAATACATTATTTGTAAGTGCCATGAATGCAAAAAACAGCATCAGTTTTTTAAGCATACTAAAATAATCTTTCATTTTACTTTAAATTTAGGTTAAAAAATTTACTTATTTTAATAAAATCTCTCAGGTTTTATTAATTTTCCGAAACTTATATTTTTTGTCCGCTTACAAAATTTATTTCAAACTTAAGAAGTAAAAATGGGCTTTTAACAATTTTTAACTAATTTTCGTTCAAAAATTCATTGCAAACGTCATCGCAAACGTTTGCGAAATTCACTGTTTTTTTATTATAAAAGATTTATTGGCTGTTTTTATCCAGATGTTTGTAAATGCTAACTTAATTTTCTTATTATCAATGGTTAAGCTTGCTCATAATTTGATTGTTTTGTTAAATACTACGCTTCATTTTTTATTTTTTATTTTATTAAACAGAACATGTTTGTATATACCTGATTTTTTTTCTAATTTAGTCAAAGTGCTAAAAAGAAAAAGATGAAGGGAAGACAAGTTACCATTAAAGATATTGCTGCTGAGTTAGGTATTTCAGCTTCAACAGTTTCACGTGCGCTTAAAGACCATCCTGATATTAGTGTGGAAACAAAAAAGGCAGTGAATGAATTGGCTGCAAAATTAAACTATAAGCCAAATGTTCTTGCCTTAAGTCTTAGGCAGAGCAAGAGTAAAATCATAGGAGTTATTATCCCTGAATTGATTCATCATTTTTTTTCTTCGGTAATCAGTGGAATTGATGATTTGGCATATGCTAACGGATATAGTGTAATGATTGCCCAGTCAAATGAAAGCTTTGAACGGGAAGTAAATGAAACCCAAGTGATGCTTTCGAGCCGTGTGGCAGGTGTACTGGTTTCTGTTTCAAAAAAAACAAAGGATTTTGCTCATTTTCAAATGTTGGAAGATAATGGTATTCCTGTTGTATTTTTTGATCGTGTCAGCAAAGAAATGAAAATGGATAAAGTGGTTGTAGATGATTTTGACGGTGCCTATAAAGCAGTTGATTATTTGATTAAAACCGGTTGTAAAAGAATAGCACATTACGGAACATCCATGCATCTATTGATCGGCAAAAATAGGCATAATGGTTATTTACATGCTCTTTTTAAAAATAATATTCCAATTGATGATTCCTTGATTTTTAAGTGTGATGATTATGACGAAGCATGGTATCTGACTGAAAAATTAGTAAAATCAGGCAATATGCCGGATGGAATTTTTGCAGTAAATGATATTACGGCGATTGGTGCACTACAAGCTGCCAAGCATATGGGCTTACGTGTGCCTGAAGATATCTCGATTGTTGGTTTTACAAACGGTAGAATATCGACCATGTCTGACCCTCCTTTAACAACCATTGAACAACATGGCTATGAGATGGGACAAATTGCCGTAAGAATTTTGCTTAACCGCTTAGAAAAAGACGAAGAAGAACATGAACCGGAAACCAGAGTCATCAAAACTGATTTAATTGTTCGGGATTCAACAAAAAAAATTAGTTGAAAGGAATTTTCAGAAATTCTAATGGGAAAACTTCAAAATTTCCACTAAATTACAACTATACTTTACATTTTTATCCTTAGCTGTAAACGTTTGCATAAAATTTTGGCTTTGCTGCTAAAATTTTTTTTAACTTTTTGAAAAAAAAATTATTGTTTATTGCAAACGTTTGAAATATACTATTCGTTATCCGAATTTATAGTGATTTAGCTTTTCGTTTTATTCATTTCACTTATAGAATTTGGAATTATCAAAAAAAAGTTGTTATTTGGTCATCTCTCAGGTTTTTATTTTAGAAGGTATAGTTTTCCGCGATATCTTTAGAATAATTTTTGTGTTCTAATATGTTATTGTTTCCGGTTTTACTGCAAATTTGCTTGACGCACACAATTTAGTTTGTTATTAAGCTAATGTATGTACCGTGTAAAACATATTTGAACAGCCGCTTATTTATAAATCAGTTTAATCTTTATTAATGAAAACAAAACCAAATTTAAGTTTTTGGCAAATTTGGAACATGAGTTTCGGTTTTTTTGGAATTCAGTTCGGTTTTGCATTACAAAATGCTAATGTTAGTCGCATATTCGAAACACTTGGCGCCAATATAGAAGATATTCCCATATTATGGATAGCAGCACCGGTAACGGGCTTAATTGTACAACCCATTATCGGGCACATGAGTGATAAAACTTGGGGCAAATTGGGTCGCCGGAGACCTTATTTTTTAGTAGGAGCGATTCTGGCATCACTTGCCTTGTTAATTATGCCTAATTCACCTGCTTTGTGGGTAGCTGCCGGAATGCTTTGGATAATGGATGCTTCGATTAATATTTCTATGGAACCTTTCAGGGCTTTTGTTGGTGATATGCTTCCGGCACGTCAAAGAACCACCGGTTTTGCCATGCAAAGTTTCTTTATTGGTACCGGAGCTGTAATTGCTTCAGCATTACCTTATATGCTTACCAATTGGTTGGGCATGGAAAACATAGCCGGTGAAGCGGGAATCCCCGATTCAGTAAAATGGTCTTTTTATGTAGGTGCTTTTGTTTTTCTTTCAGCAGTGCTATGGACGGTAATCAGCTCCAAAGAATATTCGCCGGAAGAAATGAAGGCTTTTGAAGAGGCAAAAGAACAAAGTAAAGGTTCTGCTATAATTGAAAATAATAAACTGTATAATAAAATTGGAGGAATCAGTTTTTTGATAGGATTGGTTTTCAGTTTTTTGTTTTATTTTCTGAACTATGAAAAAGAGTTGTACATATTTTCTTTTGGCTTAATTATTTTTGGCTTGATTGAATTTCTTGCAGGATATTTTTACAATAAGAAAAAGGAAACCGGATTTTTAGAAGTAATTACTGCTTTTAATATGATGCCAAAAACAATGGTACAACTTGCTTTTGTTCAATTTTTTTCGTGGTTTGCTTTGTTTGCTATGTGGATATATTCTACGGCAGGTATTACCTCGCATATTTACGATATGAAAGTAGATATGCAATTTATTAATACTTTGGAAAATTCATTAAATGATTTTTCTTCAAAAGTTAATGAAGATAAAATTAAAGATATTCAATCGGAACTGGATATATATAAAGAAAAACTCACAGAAGGGGCACATGTGGCTTTAAGCATGAAGGTGGCAAATTTTTTTCTGAAAGAAAAACAACTGATTGCTGATGAAACAGTGAAACGTTTAATACATATAGAGAAAGAATATAATGATGGTGCCAATTGGGTTGGAGTAGGTTTTTCGGTATATAATGGTGCTGCTGCAATTCTTGCTTTTTTTCTGATGTTTTTGGCAAAAATTACGAACAGGAAGATTGCTCATTCATTTTCTTTACTCGTAGGTGGTCTCAGTTTTATTTCCATTTACTTTATTACAAATCCTAATCTATTGCTTATTCCTTTTGTTGGAATCGGATTGGCATGGGCGAGTATTTTAGCAATGCCTTATGCTATTTTAACCGGAGCTTTACCACAGGATAAAATGGGAACTTATATGGGGATATTTAACTTTTTTATTGTTATTCCCCAAATTTTGGCTGCCAGCTTACTCGGATTTTTTGTGAAACAATTATTTGCAGGTGAGGCAATTTATGCCTTGTTACTTGGTGGTATTTCAATGATTATTGCTGCATTATTGGTGGTATTTGTCAATGATAAGGATTAAAAAAATAACATTATTGTTTAGTATTTATTTCAATATAAAATAAATGAAGGTTGAAGGGTTGATATTTGATTTGGATGGTGTTATTGTCGATACGGCTAAGTACCATTACCTTGCTTGGAAAGAATTGGCAAAAGAATTAGGTTTCGATTTTTCGGAAAAGGACAATGAACGCTTAAAAGGTGTTTCGCGCATGCAATCACTGGATATTTTACTTGAAGTAGGTAAAATTGAATTACCGGATGAAAAGAAACAAGAGCTTGCCGAAAAGAAAAATAGGCAATATGTTGCTATGATAAAAAAAATGACACCGGACGAATTATTGCCCGGAGCATTAAACTTTTTAAAATCTGCAAAAGCCAAAGGATACAAAACTGCATTAGGTTCGGCAAGTAAAAATGCAATGATTATTTTAAACCGTTTGGAAATAGCCGGTTTGTTTGATGTTATAATCGACGGAACAAAAGTGTCAAAAGCAAAACCTGATCCGGAGGTATTTCTTGCCGGGGCAAAAGCTTTAAATATTAAAGCTGAAAACTGTGTTGTTTTTGAGGATGCAGCAGCGGGAGTTGAAGCGGCTCATAATGGAAACATGTTTTGTATCGGTATTGGCACGCCGGAAAATTTACCGGATGCAGATTTTTTAATTTCCGGATTTGGAAAATTTACAATTAATGATTTTGAAGAACTTATTAAGCAGTAGGATTTATAAGCTTAACGAATCGTATAACAACAATTTATTCGTGAAATAAACAGGTGGTGTTGCAAAAAATAAACCATTAGCGTAAAACTAAATTTAACAACGACAATTCGATTATTGTTATGGAAAGATATTATAAATTAGATGAATGGAAAATCATCGAAGATGAATTTGTACCAGAACGTAATAAAATGTCTGAAAGTATTTTCAGTATTGGGAACGGACACATGGGGCAACGAGCAAATTTTGAAGAAAAATACAGTGGAGAAAGTATGCAAGGCAGTTATGTTGCCGGTGTTTATTATCCCGATAAAACAAAAGTAGGGTGGTGGAAAAATGGCTATCCCGAATACTTTGCCAAAGTGCTGAATGCTGCAAACTGGATTGGAATTAATGTCATGATTGAAGGGGAAGAATTGGATTTAGCCAAATGCGAAGTCCTTACGTTTCGTAGGGTATTAAATATGAAAGAAGGTTATTTGGAACGTTCTTTTACCGTAAGAATGAATAGCGGAAAGGAATTGAAAGTGGTTGCAAAACGCTTTATCAGTATGGCAAAACCCGAAGTTGCCGCCATAAAATACGCAATTACTCCTATTAATTTTGAAGGGAAAATTACTTTTATCCCCTATATTGATGCCGATATTAAGAATGAAGATTCGAACTATGATGAAAAATTCTGGAAAGAAGTAGATAAAAAAGTATATGAACGCGAAGCATATATTGTAGCAAGAACTAAAAAAACAAAGTTTCATGTTGCAACCGGTATGCGTTTTAATATTACTCAGGATTATGCAAGTATTGATTTTTCAACACAAACCGTTCAAAAAAAGAAATATGTGGCTGTTTTAACAAGCATTGATTGTAAAAAAGGACAAGAAACGGTTTTGTACAAATATATTTCGAATTTATCATCGGAATATTACCCCAAAAAGAAATTACTCAAAACAGCTAAAAAAGTTGTGCGTAATGCTGCAGCAACCGGTTTTGAAATTTTATTGCATGAGCATATTAAAGTTTGGGAAGATAAATGGAGAGAAAGTGATATTGTTATTGAGGGCGACTTAGCTGCACAGCAAGGTATCCGTTTTAATATTTTTCAATTAAACCAAACATATACCGGTGATGACCCAAGATTAAATATTGGACCCAAAGGTTTTACCGGCGAAAAATACGGAGGAAGTACCTATTGGGATACCGAAGCATACTGTGTGCCTTTTTATTTAAGTACGGCAGATGAACATGTTGCAAGAAATTTATTAAAATATCGTTATAATCATCTTGAAAAAGCCATTGAAAATGCCGCTAAACTTGGTTTTAGCAATAATGCAGCACTTTATCCAATGGTTACTATGAACGGTGAAGAATGTCATAACGAATGGGAAATTACCTTTGAAGAAATTCATCGTAATGGAGCCATTGCCTATGCCATTTATAACTATGTGAATTATACAGGCGACAGTAATTATTTGATTAAATACGGACTTGAAGTTTTATTGGCTATTTCAAGGTTTTGGGCTCAAAGAGTTAATTACTCACATGATAAGAAACAGTTTGTTATGTTGGGTGTTACCGGACCCAATGAATATGAAAACAATGTAAACAATAATTGGTACACCAATTATATTGCACGTTGGACAATGCAATATACTTTGGAAGTGATTGACTTTGTTAAGGGTAAGAGTCCTGAAAAATACAAGGCAATTGTTGATAAATGGAATTTTAAAGAGAATAAAGAAACGGCAGATTGGCGTGAAAAAATTGTTAAAATGTATTTGCCCGAAGATAAACAGTTGGGTATATTTTTACAACAAGACGGATACCTTGATAAAGAACAAGTTGTTGTTGCCGATTTAAAGCCGGAAGAACGACCACTAAACCAACATTGGTCATGGGACAGAATTTTACGTTCACCATTTATCAAACAAGCAGATGTTTTGCAAGGTATCTATTTTTTTGAAGAAGATTTTGAAAAAGATAGTATTCAGCGTAATTTTAATTATTATGAAGAAAGAACCGTACATGAATCTTCGCTTTCGGCATGTATTCACTCAATTATTGCTTCAAAACTTGAAAAAAGAGATAAAGCCTACGCTTTTTATTTGCAGACTGCACGTTTGGATTTAGACGATTACAATCATGAAGCAGATGAAGGATTACATATTACCAGTATGGCAGGTACGTGGCTTGCTGTTGTTCAAGGTTTTGGAGGAATGCGGGTACATGATGATAAATTACTGTTTAATCCGTATATTCCTGAAAAATGGACTTCCTTTTCGTTCAAAATTCGTTACAGAGGACATTTATTGGCGATAACCGTTAATAAAAAATCAGTAGAAATTACCAATAAACATGAGAAGGATATTGAATTGATTGTAAAAGGACAAGAAATGATAATTCCTGCAAATGAAACCGTCAAAATAGAGCAACTAAAAGCAGTTAGAAATTAAAGTTCAAATCTTCCTTTTAGGACATTTGAATGTTTGCATAATTAATGACCTTAGCTTAAGACTATTTTTCAAAACGTTTTGATACACTATTCAAACATTAAAAATCGGATAAAATAATTAAACATTAAAAAAAAATAAGCAATGCGGAAATTAACACGAATTTTAACAGGGGTATTTATAATTACGACTATTTTTTATGCCTGTAGCGGCAATAAATCAACAGAACAAAAAGAGAATATGAAAGAGCAGGCAAAAAATAATTTTTCTAAATTTAAGGTAAAACATGCCGATTGGGTAAAAACAGCTAATATTTACGAAGTAAATATCAGGCAATACACAAAAGAAGGTACATTTAAAGCCTTTGAAGCCCATTTGCCCAGATTAAAAGAGATGGGAGTGGATATTCTTTGGTTAATGCCGATTTTTCCTGTAGGAGAAAAAAATCGTAAAGGAGGAATGGGAAGTGCTTATTCCGTGAAAGATTATGTAGCAGTAAATCCTGACTATGGCACAATGGAAGATTTTAAAAATTTAGTAGCTAAAGTGCATGAAAACGGAATGCATATAATTCTTGATTGGGTTGCCAATCATACAGCTTGGGATCATCCTTGGACGCAAGAACATCCTGACTGGTACACCAAAGACAGTACGGGTAATTTTATGCCACCCAAAGGAACCGATTGGTCGGATGTAATTGATTTGAATTATGATAATCTTGAACTTAGAATTGAAATGATTAATTCTTTGAAATTTTGGGTAAAAGAAGCTAATATTGATGGATTTCGTTGCGATGTAGCCGGAATGGTACCTACCGATTTTTGGAATACGGCACGCAAAGAGCTTGATAGTATTAAACCTGTTTTTATGCTTGCTGAGGCTGAACAAGCTGATTTGCACTACAAGGCTTTTGATATGACCTACGGCTGGAATTTTCATCATTTGATGAATGAAGTAGCGCAAGGCAAAAAAACAGTAAAAGCTTTTGATGCGTACTTTAAAAAGGACAGCACGGTTTATCCTGCAGATGCAATACGTATGTATTTTACCAGTAATCATGATGAAAACACATGGAACGGAACTGTTTTTGAACGCATGGGTGATGCTTATCCAGCAATGGCTGTTTTAACTTTTACAATACCCGGAATGCCATTAATTTATAGCGGGCAGGAAGCCGGTTTAAATAAACGTTTGGCATTTTTTGAGAAAGATTTAATTGATTGGGAGGGGGGGAAAGATTTTAAAGCTTTTTATGCCCGATTAATAAAATTGAAAAAAGAACATCCTGCTTTATGGAACGGTGCCGAAGGCGGAAGTATGCAGCGTATAGCTACATCAGCGGATGATAAAATATTTGCTTTTATTCGTAAAAAAGGGAATGATGAACTAATTGCCGTGTTTAACTTCTCACCGGAAACCCAAAAGGTGAAATTAACAACAAAAGAAGGAGTGAGTTTTAAAGATATTTTTACGGAAAAGGTTTTTAGTAATGAACAAGAATTAAAAGCTTGGGATTACAAGGTTTTTGTTAATAATTGAGTTTGGTAATTAAATCCTGCTTTACGTAGTAAAGCAGGATTTTTATGTATCAATATTATAGCCCTAATTTATCCAATCCTTGGTTAAAAATAATATCAACAGGAATACCGGCTTTGGAAATATTATTCAAATCTTTTTGTAATTCTGTGCCTATTACTACTTTTTCTTCTTTTAATTTTTTAACAGCATCATAATCACCTTCACCTTGTAATTTTAAAATTAATCCCGAAAGTGAAGTCATTGCTTCGGTCATTTTATCGAAATCAATTTTATAAGTTCCGTTCTCTGCTTTTACAAAAGCACCTTTTTCTTTAAAGTAATTAAAACGCATTAAATTAGCTTTTCCGTGTGCACTGGCGCCTCCAAACCGAATGGAACGGAAAATACCAGCCATAAAGGTTACGTAATTATCCATTAAATCAACATCTAATTCGCCCATTTCTTTCAGCTTGGTAATCATGTACAAGCCCAAAATATCTGCTTTACCTTCCTCTAACCATGAGTATTGTTCTTTAAGTGCATCTCTGACAGTACCTTTGCCGTTAATAGTATTTTTAATGCCTAAACCGTGTGCTACCTCATGAAACATGGTGTTTTCAAAAAACGATTGAAATTTAATGTGTTGGCGCTGTGTTGAATCGATAATCAAATCGGCAATGGGGACTAAAATTTTCTCGAACTTAGCTTGCATTGCATTTTTTAGCTGCAAACGGCGGCTGCCTTTAGCTAATTGTACTTTTTCATCGTTGGGTAGATTAATGGCGATGGTTTTACTTCCTGCATTGCAATCGCCTGCGTAATAAACTACATCGTAGGCATTCAAATCAGAGTTTGTACCCGGTTTTTCTTGCTTATATTGTTCTTCGCAGGGCAAATCTTTTTGTAAATCGGGTAATAATTTTGCATATTTTGCTAATTTTTTGCTCCATTCTTTATCTTTAATCAAGATATAGCTTTCGTGTGCGGCTTTATAACCAAATAAAGCATCTTCGTAGTTTTCAATAGGTCCGATAACAATATCCAAAGCATTGGTTTTCATATCCATCCATGCCATATCGCTTTCAAAATAATCGTCAGTGAGCAAGGCTTTTGAGCGTAGTTCAAGATATTTTTTTAAACCTTCGTCTTCGGCTAATTGAGCAGCTTTTACCAATAATTCAGCTGCTTTTTCTACTTTTTCTTTGAAAAATTCATGATAAGGAATAGATATTAAATTTCCTTTGTCATCGCGTCGAATCATTGTATAAAGACTTGTTTTATCAGTAGCGTCAAAGTTTTTAAATTCTTCTTCGGTCATATCCACAGGATAAAAGTTTGCACCTTTTGGTTTTTCGCCAAAACCTTCTACAAAGGGTGGATTGTCATTTAAGCGTTCCCAAGGACCGTAATTAATAAGTACGAATTGTTTGGTAGCTTCATCGCTAATACTTGCCAGTAAGCTGTCTTTGTTTCCAAAAGCTTCTTGCCAAAAAATATCATCCATAATTTTAGCCGCTTCAAATAATAAAGGCAGCATTTGTTTTTCTTTATCCGTTAAGCCGGATACATCGGCTGTTAAGGTAAAATGTGCAAAAGCATCTACTTTTTTTTGCATTTCTGATACGGTTTTTTCCGTTTTTTCATCTTTTTGCTTATTGTTTTGATTATTGCAAGCCATAAAAGCAAGCAAAATAAACAACGAACTGAATACTAATATCTTTTTCATAATAACAGATTTATTTTAATTAAATGAATTATTTTGATGCGAATGTATAAAAAATAAGTATATCCGGCTATTATTAATACTGAGTTTTTATGTTGTTGTTAGCCGATTGTAAATGGTCATTGATAGTGTCTATGAGTTGCTAAATCGTTTGACTTATTGAACCATATATGACATATATGATTTTATTTTTTATATTTTGTATCATTATTAATTTTTAAAAAATCAACTAATCAATTAATCAACTAATCAATTAATCAGCAAATCAGCTAATCAATTAATCAACTATTGAACCATATAAGACATATAAGTGCATATAAGTTTATAATATCGAAGATATTATTTTTTACATTTAAAGACTTTATAAACTTTTAATTTTACGAACTTTCAACTATTAAACTTATTTTTGTATTAAAATTTATTCAAATGAATACAAATATTCCTTTACCGGAACGGATGCGCCCTAAAAGGCTTGATGATTATATAGGGCAAGAACATTTGATTGGAAAAAATAAAGCCTTACGCAAAATGATTGACAGCGGAAATATTCCTTCCATGATTTTGTGGGGTCCGCCCGGTGTGGGTAAAACCACTTTGGCAAAACTAATAGCTGAACATACCAAACGTCCGTTTTATGAACTAAGTGCGGTACATTCGGGTGTGAAAGATGTGCGTAGTGCCATTGAACAAGCCAAAAAACAAAAGTTTTTTAATACGCCTAACCCTATATTGTTTATTGATGAAATTCACCGGTTCAGCAAATCGCAGCAGGATTCACTTTTAT
>JAKIUH010000064.1 GCA_021647685.1 Bacteroidales bacterium | reverse complement strand
CCAAAAATCGGTAATGCAAAACTATGCTTTTAGCGAAAGCAATTATATTAGTACCATGAGCGGTATTGCAGCCATTAAAAATTTCAACAAACAAAGTTTTTTTGCAAAACTGAACAAACAAGTTTATGGTCTGTTTCAGGATAAAGTTTTTGATTTGGGCAAAATCAATATCCGTTTGGGCTTATATTCGGGCATTGCCGGGGTGTTGTTTTTAATAAGCATATTAGCTTATACTTCGTATTTGGTTTATAGCGATGCCATTTTAGTTGGAGAGTTAATGGCCATTTTGGGTATTTCGGGTAGTTTAATACCTTCGGTAGGTAATTTGGCATTAATTGCTATACCGCTAAATGAGGCTAAAGTTGCTTTTAACCGAATGTTTGAATTTACAGATATTGAAGCTGAATCCAAGCAAACCGCAAACAAAGAAGAAATCACTTTTGAACACTTACAAATTCAAAACCTAAGTTTTCGTTTTCCCGGAAGGAAACGCTTGCTCGAAAATGTAAACATTAGCTTAAAAAAGGGTGAATTAGTTGCCATTGTAGGAGAAAGTGGCAGTGGTAAATCAACCCTTGGCAATATCCTGCAAAAGTTTTACGAAGCGGAATCGGGCAATATCATCATTAATAAAAGCAATAGTTTACACGATATTAATGAAAACACCTGGCGCAGCATTATTGGCGTAGTACCACAGGATATTCATATTTTCAATGGCAATGTATTAGATAATATTTGCCTTGGCAACATACAAGAAGAAGGCAAAGAAGTGCTGAAATTTTTGAACGAATATGGTTTTGAGAAATACATAAATGCCTTGCCACAAGGTTATATGACTTTATTGGGCGAAGAAGGAATAAAGCTTTCGGGCGGACAAAAACAAATAATTGCCTTTGCACGTGCGCTTTACAAAAAACCGCAAATATTGATACTTGACGAAGCCACCGCCGCCATGGACAGGGAAACCGAAAAATTTACCACACATTTATTAATAAAATTAAAGAAAAAAATAGCCGTGTTTTATATTTCTCATCGTCTGCACATATTAAAAAATATTAGTGATAGAATATATATTCTCGAAAACGGCAAAATAAGCCGAAACGGCACTCATAATGAACTTTTACAAAGTAGAAACTTTTACAGTAATTATTGGAATAGTTTTTAAATCAGTAGTTTATCACAGGCAGCACCGTTTTTAATAATTTATTTAGGATTTGCTGAAAAGCTCAAATGTGCATCTATTTTGGATTTTGTGAAGTGCAGATGTATAGAAATACTTCAAATTGAACAAAATACGAAATAGGTATGCAGCTGAGCAGCAAAAAACATTATGATTTGTATCTATTCGTATATAATAAATGCATGCTTTTTCGGACATTGTATTTGAAAACCTTGCATTTCGACACTATAAAATAAACATAACATATTGATTAATAATGTATTTATTGTTTTTCAGCAAGCCCTAATTATTTTATACAGTACTATAAAAGTTTTTTTACCTAATGCTAAACTATTAAAAGCTGTGAATAATGCGGGTTAAACTTTATTTGTTTACAAATAAACTACTGAAATACTTCCAATATTTAACTTGAAAATCGTATCCTCCCAAACGCTTCATCATTTCATACTCAGTCATTAATTCGGTATCGCTTGGTTTAATTTTCATTTTTTTACTGTCAGGTTCATGTAAAGTATAAAATTCAGGATGAAATTGTACACCCAGAACATTTTTATATTTTTTGTGCTTTAATCCTTCAACAACTTTACCGTCCAACGAGGTGGCAATAATTTTAAATCCTTTTCCTATATTTTTTACTGCCTGATGATGACTGCTTACCACATAAGGCATTTCAGTTTTTTTTATACCAAAACCTTTTGTCCAAAACTTAGTATCGGTAAATTTTATCCTGTGAAAGCTGTGGTTGTCCAAATTTTTATCCGTACTGATATTTCCCCAATAGCTGCGATGTATATTATCTTTATCCATTGCCAACACATCTTCAACATAATCCAGTCCATAAATATCATGCGGAATATCCTGATACATATCACCACCGGTTGCCACATTCATGCTTTGCATTCCTAAACAGATACCAAAAACGACATAATCCGGTTTTTTATCTAATAAAGCTTCTGTTTCAGTACTTCCTGTTCTTCCCAATAAATGATAAAGAAACGACAGTTCAAAATAATGCCGGTTGGGAGTGTGAATACCTGTTAGTAAACTTGTTTTTTGTCCGTAAACTTTGGCTGGAATATCCCAGCCTCCTAGAAAAATAATTCCGTCACTTTCATTTACCAGTTTTTTAAAACTATCTGAACAATCGTTGCTCCGGTATAAATTTTCGGGTGATAAATTGCCGGATACAACTTGAAACTTAATATAGTCAATATGATTATCTTCAACATATTTTTTAGCATTGTCAATACTTATTTCAGCTTTTTCATAAAAAACAGCAAGATACTCAAGATTTTTAATGTCTATAATCTTATTTTCAGTAAGATAAACTAGTGATTTTAAATAAAAAACACCCGGATTTACCAATATTACGCGTGTTTTGTGTTCGGGTAAACTGTCGGTTTGTGCAAATACGGAAACAAAAAGAACAGTAAATGTTATAAGGTTCAGAACAAACTTTTTCATAATACTACTTTATTTCAAATTCATAATAGTATCTTTCCCGTTTGCCGGCAGATGTTTCATAATTTATTTCAAGTCGGTAAATACCTGTATCTACTTGCTTCTCAATGGTTTTACGTACACCATTTATACGTTCTTTGCTACACGAATCTTCTTTCTGATCCCAAATAATTTTTAAATTACTATTTTGGTTTAGTTCTTGTTTTTCCGGTGGTGGCGGGCAAGATGCATCGCAAGGACAATACATTACATTTACCCTTTTCCATTGCTCACCTTCTTTTTTATAAATAAATTTCTCCATAGGGCGAAGTATGCTAACAGCTTCACTCGTTGTATTTTTTAAAGAAATAATTATTTTCTCACCCTGACTATAAACTTTTTTGGCATTGAGCTCAATATTATTGGCAATTTTAACAGTTTGCATAGCATTTTGTTGCGTTTTACACGAATAAGCAAAAATTACAAGTACAATTAAAAAAATTTGTTTCATAAACGATATAATTTTCAGATTTAGTTACAAACTTAATAAACTTAATTCGCTTTTTATAAACTTTTATTAATTTTGCTCGCTAAATAAATACAATATTAATACAAATGGAGACAGTTTTAAGCGGAATCAGACCAACAGGACATTTACACATTGGAAATTATTTTGGTGCGGTAAAGAATTTTATCAAATTACAAGAAAACTACAACAGTTATTTTTTTATTGCCGATTTTCATTCCCTAACCACACACCCTACCCCCAAGGATTTACATGATAATGTAAAAAATGTGTTGGCAGAATACCTTGCTTGCGGATTAGACCCCGAAAAAGCTACCATATACATACAAAGTGATGTTCCCGAAATACCGGAAATGTATTTACTTTTCAACATGAATGCCTACATCGGTGAGCTGGAACGTACCACTACTTTCAAAGAAAAAGTACGCAAACAGCCCGACAATGTAAATGCCGGTTTGCTTACTTATCCGGTACTTATGGCAACCGATATACTGATTCATAGGGCACAAAAAGTTCCCGTAGGGAAAGATCAAGAGCAAAATCTTGAAATGGCACGTAAATTTGCCAAACGTTTCAATCATATGTACGGAGTTGATTTATTTCCTGAACCACAAGCTTTTAATTTTGGCGAGCAATTAGTAAAAGTTCCTGGGTTAGACGGAAGCGGAAAAATGGGAAAATCTGAAGGAAACGCAATTTACTTAATTGATGAACCCAAAGTAATTGAAAAAAAAGTAATGCGTGCTGTTACCGATAGCGGACCTACTCAAAAAAATCAGGAAAAACCCGAGCCGATTCAAAACCTGTTTACTCTTATGAGTATCGTTTCCGATAAAGAAACCTATGATTTTTTCAATGAAAAATACAATAACTGTGAAATACGCTATGGCGATATGAAAAAACAACTTGCAAATGACATAATTGCTTTTACGTTGCCATTCAGGGAAAAAATACTGGAAATTGCAGCAGATCACGACTACCTGCACAAAGTAGTTACAATGGGAGCGGAAAAAGCCCGTGCAAGTGCATCAAAAACATTACAAGAAGTACGTAAAGCAGTCGGATTTAGAAAATTTTAGTAAAATTCAAATTATAGATTTTGAAACCGGCAGATAATTAACTTTATCTGCTTGTTTTTTTTTAGACCTAAGCGTAAGCTCAAATAGTAAAACCTTAAAAAAAGAAGACAAGGACGATATCAGCTTTCTTTTTTTGATTAAAATTTTGTTACTTTTAGCAAAACATCCTATTTTTAGCTAAATATTTAAATTGCTTGTATATTGAACTTAGGTAAAATAAAATATATTTTTTTGATTAGTTTTGGTTCTGTATTTTTTTCGTGCAGCCCCACAAAATATATTCCCGAAGGAGAGTACTTGCTCGAAAATTATAAAATAAAAGCCGATAATAACGAAGTATTAAGCTTTGAAATAGACGATTACGTAAAACAAAAGCCCAATAAGCGAATACTGGGTGTACCTGTATATGCCCGGATTTATAATTTAGTAGATCCTGTTAAAGAAGAAAAACGCGAAGAAAAACGCCGCCCGAAAGAAGAAGCATTAAATCGAAAACGCCTGGCAAAAGGTAAAGATCCAAAAGAAAAAGCTTATTTAACAAGGTGGCTGCGCAAAATTGGTGAAGAACCCGTTATTTACAGTCAGGTACTAACAAGAAACACCAGCAAACAAATTGAAACCCTGTTGGCTAATAACGGATACTACGATGCAAAAGTAAGCGATTCTGTTAAATTTTTTGATAAACGAGCCTCTGTAAATTATTTTATTCAATCAGGAAAGCCTTATACAATTAGGTATTTTAAAGATAGTATTCCAGATAAAAAAATAGCTTATATAGTTCACGAATATTTAAAAGAACATCCGGTAAAATCCGGTAAAATAGTTGTTGGCGATGAACTAGCCGGTATTCGTGCTGATATTACCCAATTATTATTAATCAAAGGGTATTTTAAATTCTCCAATCAATACATTCTGTTTGAAATTGATACAATTGGAAAAAATCATCAGGCAGATATTACCCTAATTGTTAAAGATCCGGTAACCACTGACCCGGCTGGAAATAACATAGAGATAACCCATGAGCAATATGCTTTTGATAATTTTTATATTTATCCTGATTACCAACCGGAGAATATAATTCACCAAACAAAAAAAAGAGAAATTATCTACGACACTATTTCTGTAGATAAGCACACTTTTATTTTAGTAGATACAAAAAACAGGTATAAAAGCTCTGTACTTACACAAGGTTTATTAACAAAACATGACAGCCTGTATAATAGCCAAAAAGTTCAACAAACATTTAGATACTATGGTTTTTTATCAAATTTTAGGCTCATAAACATCAAGTTTGACGAAAAAGTAGGTACAAACGATAGCTTAAAGAGCTTAGATACGCATATCCGGCTGACACCAAGCACACAACAATCTTTTACGGTAGAATTGGAAGGAAATTACACTGCTGGTAAGTACGGAATGGGTACAAATTTGAATTATCAACATTTGAATCTTTTTGGAGGAGCTGAAATTTTTAATTTACAATTTAAAGTTGAATTAAACAATCAAGACCCGGGAGTTATTGTAGAAAACAGCTATTTCAATGAAACCGAATACGGTGTAAATGCTTCAATTTTATTTCCTAAGCTAATAAGCCCTTTTAAATTAAAAAGGATTTACCAAAATGTTTTTCCAAAAACAAACTTTTCAGCAGGTTACCACTTTTGGTACAATAGTAATTACCGCCGAACGGTTTTTAGTACTATTTACGGCTATCGATGGAAAACTAATGAAAAAAGCGGACATGATTTAAACCCTCTGGAGTTTAATATGGTTCGTTTAACCAATATGAGTCCTAAATACTTGCAAGACATTCTGAAAACCAACCAATTTCAGGAAAAATACGACCATATCATATTAAATAGTTCATATACATTCACATACAACACTCAGGATGTAAAAAGAAAAAAAGATTTTATTTATCTCCGATCAAGTTCCGAAGCTGCCGGAAATATCTTAAACCTAATATACCGCCTAATTAACCCGGCAAAAATGGGTGCCGGCGATTATCAACGTGAAGTTTATCAAATTATTGCCGATAGTGATTCAAGTATTACCGACGCTGATGTGGATTATTATGTCGATTCCTTAAATAATGCGCTGCCTTCATTTTATACAATGTTTAACTTACCCTATGCACAATATTTTAAAACCGAAATAGATTTTCGTTATTATGATATAAAAACGGAAAAAGAAGAGTTGGTTTATCGGATTAATCCCGGAATAATTTTTCCGTATGGAAATTCTTTTTATTCACCACAAGAAAAACAATTTTTTCTTGGTGGTGCTAGTAGTATGCGTGCATGGCAAGCGCGAACACTCGGACCCGGATCTTATTCTGACACGGTTCAGGTATATCAATACGGGGATATAAAATTGGAGATGAACATTGAATATCGTTTTAAAATGTTTTGGATAATCGAAGGGGCTTTATTTGCCGATGCGGGTAATATTTGGTCAATCGGAAAATACGAAAAAAATGAAAGCAAGGTATTTCGTTTTAATCGGTTTTATAAAGAAATAGCCTTAGGAGCCGGATTTGGAACACGTTTTGACTTTTCATTTTTTATCATTCGTTTTGATTTTGGACTAAAAATATATAATCCCGCTCTGTCCGAAGGAAACCGATGGATAAACTCCGAGTTTTATAAAGGCAAAAATTGGACCTTTAATTTTGGTATCGGGTATCCGTTCTAAGAGATAACAATATCACAGCCTTTTACAAGCAATGTTTCTTGAGTTTATTTTTAATTATTTTCTTTTATTTGCTATTGCTTATGAGGGCTAAAGCCGTTGCCTCATAAACCCGAAGGATCAGGGAAGCTAAGCATCCACTTAAGTCTAGGTTATCGTCTATTTTTGCACCTAAATAATCATACCCCTGTGTGTTTATTGTTTATCACGGATGTTTCATGTTTTATATTTAACCGTTAAATAATTATTGAATTTTTATAATAAAATTATTTTTTTTATAAAACATCTATTTTTTTACATCAGTTAACAATTCTTATTGATTAATTCACCTATCACGTAAATAACTGATATAATAACATATAAGCAAATTATTCAAAAAACATATATTTGCATCTTTTAACCCTAAAATATTAAATGATGAAAAAAATTGTATTATCATTAGTTGTAGCATTATTTGCTTTTAGCGGATTTGCTCAAAATGCAAATAATAAATTTGCATTTGGTGTTAACGGATTTATAACGGACTTTTACGGTCCGATTAATAAAACATTTTATAAATCCGGTGAAACGAATAAAGGGTTTGGTCCCTCGAACTTTACTTTTGCATATAATTTAACAAAACCGTTAAATATTGCAACAAGTCTGGAGTTTGGCTCAATACGAAACTATCCTCAGTCCATTTCTGATGATTTCTTTTGGAAATGGAATGCAGGCTTACAATTTCGTTTTCTTTCGTTTTTACAAGATGATGGCGCATGGTTTGACCCATACGTTTATGCAAATGCCGGACTTGCACAAGTGAATAGTAATACTAACTTTTTGTATAATCTAGGTGCAGGAGTGAACTTATGGCTTAGTGAAAATTTTGCTTTCAATATTCAATCCGGTTGGAATGATGGTATTAAAGAGCTTAACTTTTTAGAAACTTCGTTTGGAATAAAATTTCGTTTCGGAAAGAATGATCGGGATGGTGATGGAGTAGCTGATGCCGATGATCTTTGTCCTGATTTAGCAGGATTGGAATTATTACAAGGATGTCCCGACAAGGACAATGACGGCGTTGCCGATAAAGATGATGCATGTCCTGATCTTGCCGGTTTAAAAAGCCTTAGCGGTTGTCCCGATAAAGATGGTGATGGTGTTGCAGATAAGGATGATGCTTGCCCCGATGTTTCCGGTTTAAAAAATCTTAGTGGTTGTCCTGATAAAGATAATGATGGTATTGCTGATAAAGACGATGCTTGCCCTGAAATTAAAGGCTTAAAGGAACTAAACGGCTGTCCGGATAAAGATGGAGACGGAATTGCCGATAAAGATGATTCATGTCCTGAAATTGCCGGTTTAAAAAACCTTAACGGATGCCCTGATAGTGATGGTGACGGAATTGCAGACAAAGATGACATGTGCCCGAATATTGCTGGTATCAAAGAAAATAACGGATGCCCTAAAATTAATGAAGAAGAAAAGAAACAATTAGAAAAGTCATTAGTATTTAGTGCTAAAAACATTCAATTTGAATCAGGGAAAGATGTCCTTAAAAAATCTTCTTATAAAGATTTAGACAATATTGTTGAAATTATGAAAAAATATCCTTATGTACGTTTTGCCATCGAAGGATATACGGACAATACAGGAAAAGCCAGTTCAAACCTTGTTTTATCCCAAAAAAGAGCAGAAGCTGTTAAAAACTATATTGTATCGAAAGGTATTGACAGCTCACGCCTGAAAGCAACAGGATATGGAATAGCAAATCCGGTTGCGACAAACAGTACGCCCGCAGGAAGAGCTCTTAACAGAAGAGTTGAAATAAAAATATGGAAATAATTAAACAAAAAAGCAGGATTCTATCCTGCTTTTTTATGCTTTATTTTACCGCCTCGGATTATTATCCAAATAATTATTCAAAGGATTGTCTGAATTTGTATTCAACGATTTTATCCAATCGATTAAAGGTTGACGATAATTTACCGATAGATTATAAGGAGTATCATCGTATTTTTTAAACTCATCATCGGCAGAATACAAATAATCAGTAGTCAAAACCTTATAGGTTTTATCTGCTTCAATAGGAGTCCCATCTGAGAGTTTATAGCCGCCAATCGTAGTCATTCCTCCAAGCAAATAATTATCAACACATTCTATTAACTCATTTCCCTTTAATTCTAACTGAACAATTGAATTTTCAAAAGGCAATAAACCTACGATTGTTTTTAAGCTAATACTTCCTTGCGGGATATCTTGACGAATTCCTCCTTGATTGGTAATCGAAACATCAGCATCAGGAAAACTTTTCAGCCATGAATCACAAACCATATTGCCCATAGCCGGCGAATTTTCATCAATTGTTTGCGAACAATAGCCAATTTCTTCCGACAAGGCTGCTTCTACCTTAGACTGCCATTTTTGAACAATTTCCGAAACTACTTCATCTTTTTCCGTTCCGGTATTTGGAACAATTGTAGAAGATATTACTTTACAGTTTTTTGTTTCCGGCGAATATTCAAGTTCTACTCTGACATAGTTCTCCAAATTAGCACCTGACTCTACAATTTCAACACCGTCAATGTTTTTCTCTATCCGCTCATGACAGTGCCCGCCCGTTATTAAAGGAATATTAAACTTTTTTGCAGTAGGAGCTAATGCTGCCATTTCTTCACTGCAAATATGCCCTACAATAATTACTACATCAGCACCGGCTTCTTTGAGTTTTGGAGCATATTTTTCAACAGCATCAGCATAAGGAATAAAGTAATAATCTTTCACATTTTCGGGAAAAGTAGTGTAAGGAGTACTCAAAGTAGTTAAACCGATAATTCCCAGTTTTATTCCGCCAATATCTTTAATTATATATGGTTTTACAAAATCAGGTGTATTTCCTGTACTTTTTTCAATAATATTTGCCGATATTACCGGAAAACTCATTTGATTTTCTACCCGGTAACGCAAAGTATCCACCGAAAAATCAAAATCATGGTTTCCCAAAGCAGCCACATCATAGCCCATTGCATTCATTGTTTCGACCATTGATATTCCGCGAAACCATGTAGAAATTGCAGGACCTGTCCACATATCACCCCCACTGATTATCAGTACATTATTTTCCGTATTTTCAATAGCTTTCCATGCGGCTGCCATAGTTGCCGCACCGCTCGTTTCTTTAGTGGCTTCCATCCAGCCGTGTTCATCATTGGTGTATAAAATGGTAAATTTAACCGTTTCAGAAAGTTTTTCGCTATCCTGTTTACAAGAATTAAACGAAATAAATAAAAAAGTAATAATAAAAATATACAGTTTGGTTTTCATAATTATATGTTTTAAAAAACAGAGAATGCGAAATTATAAAAATCATTTTGTTAAACAAGATAAAGCTACTAACTTTATCGGCTAATTTTTTTTAAAAATAAAACTGCATTAGTACAACATATTCACCGAAAACTACTGTGTATCAATTTATACAGTTCATCTTTAAGTTTGAATTCTACATATTATTAATAATTTAAAATTTTTTCTATGGAAGATATTTATAAAAAAATTAATGAATTAGCCGAAAAGTACCGCGACTATACTGCTCAAAATTTATCGAAATTAATAAAAATTAAATCTTTGAGCATGCAAGAAAAAGAGGTGCAATATGAACTAAAACGCCAAATGGAGGAAGCTGGTTTTGACGAAGTACGTTTTGACGGTTTAGGTAATGTAATTGGACGCATCGGAAATGGGAAAAAAATTCTTGCCATTGATGGGCACATGGATACTGTTGATTTAGGAAATCTTGAAAATTGGGATTTTGACCCTTTGGGAGGAGAAATTAAAGAGGGTTATGTGCACGGGCGCGGTTCTGTTGATCAGGAAGGTGGTCCCGCAGCGTTTGTTACAGCAGGTAAAATTTTAAAAGAATTGGGATTTGATAAAGATATGACTATTTATTTTGTGGGTAGTGTTATGGAAGAAGATTGTGATGGTTTATGTTGGAAATATATTATCGAAGAAGAAAAAATAAAACCGGATTTTGTAATTAGTACAGAACCCACAAATCTAGGAATTTATCGTGGACATCGAGGTAGAATGGAAATGCGTGTTGTTTTTCACGGTATTTCTTGTCACGGTTCAGCGCCTGAGCGAGGTGATAATGCTATTTATCGTGCATCGCGTGCAGCACTTGAAATTGAAAAATTAAACACTCGGCTTAAAGATGATGATTTCTTAGGAAAAGGAACGGTTACTATTTCAGAATTTAAATCAGGTAGTCCCTCTCTGTGTGCGGTGGCTGATTATGCACACCTACACCTTGACCGAAGACTAACCTGGGGCGAAACAAAAGAAACTGCAGTAGCTGAAGTGGAGGAAATCGTTAGCGATTTAGGTGGAAAAGTAGAAGTATTGTATTATGAAGAACAAGCATGGACAGGCTTAAAATACGGTATGGAAAAATATTATCCTACATGGAAAATTCCTGTGGAACATGAAATAGTGCAAACAGGAAAAAAAGCATACGAACAACTCTTTAAAAATGCTCCACGTATTGATAAATGGACTTTTTCAACCAATGGTGTAACAATTAATGGTTTATACGGTATCCCGACAATTGGTTTTGGTCCCGGAAACGAAGTTTTGGCTCATGCACCCAACGAAAAAGTTCCTATTGACCATTTAGTTGTTGCTTCGGCATTTTATGCCGGATTTGCTTATACTATGGAGTAAATTTAAAAAAATTAAAAGATATAAAAATGAATATAAAAAAACTAATTGATGAAGTAGAACAAATAAACAGCGGCTTATACCAAAAAGATTTTCTTTTAACTTGGGAAAAAAGTGAAAGTGCATTGCGCAGAGTTTTGCAAGTAGCCGATATTTTACGTGAAATGCGAATGCAAAATATCTCACCCAAGGTGTTTGATTCAGGGCTGGCAGTTTCAATTTTCAGGGATAATTCCACACGAACTCGTTTTTCTTATGCTTCGGCTGCTAATTTACTGGGTCTCGAAGTTCAGGATATGGACGAACAAAAATCGCAAATTGCACATGGAGAAACTGTTCGGGAAACTGCCAATATGATTTCTTTTTTAACGGATTTTATTGGTATTCGCGATGATATGTATTTGGGCGAAGGCAATAAATACATGCGTGAAGTTGGTGAAGCCTTAGATGATGGATTTGCACAAGGGGTTTTGCCTGTTCGTCCGGGTATTGTTAATTTGCAATGCGATATGGATCATCCTACACAGGCAATGGCTGATCTTTTACACTTAAAACATGAATTTGGCTCATTAGAAAATTTACGCGGTAAAAAGTTGGTAATGAGTTGGGCATATTCGCCAAGTTATGGTAAACCACTTTCCGTTCCGCAAGGAATTATCGGGTTGATGTCGCGCTTTGGAATGGATATAACACTTGCCTACCCTGAAGGCTATGAATTAATCCCTGAAATAGTGGATGTTGCCAAACATAATGCAAGAAATAGCGGCGGAAACTTTAAAATTGTAAATTCGATGAAAGATGCCGTTGAAGGGGCAGATATTGTTTACCCGAAAAGCTGGGCACCTTTTCATATCATGCAAGAGCGAACAAAATTATTAAAAGCAGGAGATAAAACAGCTTTGGATGATTTGGAACAAACTTGCCTTGCCGAGAATGCAAAATATAAAGACTGGGAATACAACGAAGAAATGAAAAATCGTACCAAAAGTAAAGATGCATTGTATATGCATTGCTTGCCTGCTGATATTTCCGGGGTATCGTGCAGAGAAGGCGAAGTGGATGGAAAAACTTTTGAACAATACCGTATTAAAACTTATCATGAGGCAGGATTTAAACCTTATATTATTGCAGCAATGATGTTTACCAATCGTTTTGAACATCCTGTACAAGTTTTAAAATCAATATTGGATAAAGGAAATAAAAGAGTTTTATACTAATGACTTAATGTGCGAGTGTTATGTCAAGTATGTTGTGTCGTATAAGTTGAAGTTATTTTTGTGTAGAACAAGGCAAAAATTTTTAGCATAGCAGTAGTTATGGTCAAAATTTTCAACAAAGTTCTACGCAAAAAGAACGAAACTTGCTATGACTAAAACATGCTTAACATAACACTAGTGATTGAAGTTCAAACATTTGCACTTAATATCAAAAATGAAAGCCGAATAAATGCTAATTCATCAATTAACAAAACGTGGGAGTAACCATCCTGATTACTGCGAAGATTATACAGTAATTTCAGCGAAAGATGATTTAATGCTTTTTGGTGTTTTTGATGGTTGCAGCTCAGGTACCGAATCTCATTTTGCATCGGCACTTACCGGAAAAATAATTAAAGCAGAATTTCAAAAATTAAATGCTAAAAATCAACCGGAAAATTTAATCAAGGACTTGCTTTTTAATACAGTATTAAAATTAAAACAACAAAAAATTGACTTATTGTTAAATGAAGACGAATTACTTAGTACGGTTTTACTATTTCTGTATCACAAAGTTGAAAATAAAGGAGTTATCAATATCATTGGAGATGGAGTGATAAATATCAATGGAATACTGAACATCACCGATCAAAACAATACACCCCACTATTTAACTTATTATTTAGATGATATTAATAATAAACAAGAATTTACCGTATGGTACAATAAAGAAGTCGGGGTCTTTCCGGTAAATGAACTTAAAGATTTGACGATTTCAACGGACGGCATACGCTCTTATTATTCTGTAAATAAACAAGAAAAGGATAAAGAAAAAATAAATCCGATAGATTACCTTATCAAAGATGACTGGTTAATGAATAATAAAGCAATGCTGAAACGCAAATGCAATATTCTTTATAAAAAGCAAGGTCTAAAGAATGCAGACGATTTGGGTATGATAAGAATAATTGCTTAATCACCTGCTGCTAATCAATCATTTGCAAAGTGGAAAAAACTTCATAACAACTGATTTATGTACTTTTATAGTATTGATAATTAGTATGGAATGGTATATCAGATTGGATTTAAGAATGAACCCTCTTTTGCACCAAAGGTGCAGAATAAAATAGCATTGGGCAAAGCCCGATGATTATTAATTACCGTACAAGCAAGCACCAAAGGTGTGGGATACAA
>JAKIUH010000063.1 GCA_021647685.1 Bacteroidales bacterium | reverse complement strand
CAGTATTGCGTGAACTGCACAAACAAGCTCTTTTGACTTGCCTCAGATACCCATTATTTACTCCGTGATCTATATCTTTCTTCTAACAAAATTAAACTCAGATGGTCATTTTTTATGTTGTGCTAACGTTGCCAATCACCGGCGGCATAAAGCAGAGTGAGCGGTAGCGAACGGCGCTTTTTGCCGTCCGCGTGAATTGGCCTTGTTAGACCTTTTGCTATGCTACGTGAGTGGATCTACAATTTTATAAATAGAGTTTTCAGAACGAACGCTAGCCTCAATTTTTACCAGATCAGTTCTTGTCTTTTTCATTAGCGCAATGATTTTATCTAAATCATCCTGCCCCAGGCGTTTAATTCCATAAATCTGTTTATCAAAATCTTCGTTTATTTCAGAAAGTCGTCTGTCTTTTTCATTTTCCGTCCAATCCATTTCTTGTATCTGGGTTACTGCTACCTGAAAGTCTTTATTATAAGCGGCTATGATGACATCTCGTTTAATTGCATGATGTGGAATAAGTCGACGTTCTGGAGTTTCTCCACGAGAGATTACTTCAGCATCTTGTGCCATCAAATTCTTTATTGTGTCTTCCTTGCCGCCTACGGCTGCATATACTTTGCCCGATTTTTTGGATTTAATGGCAAATACAAATTCAAACTCTTTTTTCTGTGCCTTTAATTGCCTAAAAAAATGGTCGGCTTTGGCAATTTCGCTGTCGTATAATTCTATGTTTGTCATAACTTTTAAAAATTTAGCGTTAATACTCGATTTTATTGAATAATAATATTTCCGTTATCGTCTATTTTGTCAAGCCCTACGGTTACGGCAACACGAAAAACATGACGTACCGTTGTTTTTCCACGGTATGGGGCTTTTTGTGCCAACTGTTGAATTTTCATTACTTCTTGATTGCTCAAAGTGTTTTTTTCGGACAAACCGGACAATTTGATTGCTCGTAAAATTGTTTTATGTTTTCTTAGATATTCTATTTGTTTTTTACGAATGTCCGCTGTCCGTTTTTCTGCCGAATGCTCAATACGTATTGACTGTCCGCCGTTTTTTGTCCGTTTTTTGATTGAAATCCCGATACTTTTACGCGCTCTTGTTCCGGCTCGGTTTCGGCAAGGGGTAGGGTGTGTTGTTCGGGCATTTTCTCGAGCATGGCAACAGTAAAGGCATTGCTTACCTCGCTCATACGGTTTTTGAGGGCATAAAAGGCGTTTGAGGTCATTATCTCGTTCATCTCGCGTATTTCTTCGTTGATGATGCTGTCTTTATCATCTTCGGTGTGTATGATTTTCCAAAACCACATCAGTATTCCGCTGGTAATAAATTGTACAAGCATAATTACCATTACGATATTGTAATATTTGTCAGCCTCGGCAGTCATCAGGCGGGTGTTTTGGTTTAGCTCGTATTGTTTTTGAGCTTCTAAATTTTTTAGCTCGTTTTTTAGTGTTTGTTTTGCTTGCGATTTAACAAACAAAAGACTGTCGATTGCCTCGAGCTGCCATGTAAGTAGGGTAGTGCGCTGTCCGTGGCTCCAACCTTGCGGATTGTTGCGTATGCTGATTATTTGCCTGTCAATATCAGTAAATGTGCCGTCATAATCTTTTTTTATTTGTTTTTCTTTTATGCTGTATTTTTTTATGATTTCGGGGGTATTGTCCACTTTTCGGGCTTGGCGCATGCTTAGCCCTTGGGTGCTGCTGTAAAAAGATATTCCAAAAAGCATCAGTACCATAAATGCCATAGCTACGGCAGTGCTTATGTGGTTTGTGCCGCGGTAGCTGAATTTAAAAAACTTTGAAAGTGCTAAATTGGTAGAACCCTCAATAGCCAATAATATAAGTACCGATATTGCTGCAGCAAATACCGTGTTTGCAGTGGCACGCAAAATCATTTGATTAAAAAAATGCCAGCCGGCAAAAATTGAAACTGCCCAGGTAATCGCTTTTAGCATAAATACAAATAGTATAAATGCGCGCCACTCTTGCTTATTATTATGTAATTGATACTGATTGCGTGCCACTTTGCTTAATAAAATTTGATAGTTAAAATTACTTTTCATAGTTTTGTGGTGTTTAATTTTTAAAAAAATGATAGTTAAGTTACAATCATTAGCCTTGCGGGTGTGTTCCGCAAGGAGAGCAAAAATAAAAAACCTGTAAAACGTATTGTTTTTCAGGTTTTTTTGTTTAGGCTAATTCTTCGATGAGTTTGCTAATTGTCACAATTTCAAAACCACTGACCCAATATAAATTGAGATAAGCCTAAAAAAAATAAATTTTACGAAGTAATATCTGCGTAAATCCAATTAATCTGCGGATAAAATATTATTTTTATTCCACAGCTTTTGTACTAAATCGAGCTTATTCCCATATTTTATTTGATGTATCAGTTTGTACTGATTATCAATATGATAGTGATTTATTGAACAGTTATTCTGAATTTGTTGAAACGTTCAAATGTCCTGCCGGACGATTTGACGTTTTTGTAATTTAATGTTTGCGAATTTGAGCTTTAGCATAAAACTGATTTTTGGTATAATAATGCTGATTTAAGGTGAAAAATAATTACAATTTGTTATTTGGTTTTATTGTGAGATATTTGCATGATTATTTGTGTTTTTAATAATTGATAATGAAACTTCTTGATAATCGACAAACATTTGTTTTAATAGCCGTTGCTTTTGCCGTATTGGCTATCAGTCCGCTAATATTTATCCATTTTGTTCCGGTTTTTGATTATTTTTGGCTTTATGTGCTATTTTGGCTGCTCTTATTGTTCATTGTTTATTACATAGTTATTTATACATCAGTTAATAAGTTGATACTTAATAAGATAAAGCCATTATTGAGTACAGTAAATTTTTTGCAAATTCCTACGGCAAAACAGTATAATTATATTGATGATGGCGAAGTTTTAAAAGAAATCGATAAGCAATTTATGTATTGGGCAAAAAGTAAATTGCAGGAAATTTCGGAGCTTAAAGCCAATGAAAAATTCAGAAAAGAATTTCTCGGTAATGTTTCGCATGAACTAAAAACTCCGCTTTTTAATATTCAAGGATACATTTCTACTTTAATTGATGGCGGATTGCAGGACGAATCCATAAATTTAAAATATTTAAAGCATTCTGAAAAAAATATTAATCGCTTAATATCAATAGTACATGATTTGGAAACCATTTCGGCATTAGAATCCGGCGATAAAAAATTGGTTTTTGAACGATTTAATGTTTGTAATTTAATATCAGAAGTAGTTTCGATGCACGAGATAAGAGCCAAAAACAAAGCAATTATCCTTGAAATTAATTGTATATCAAGTAATAATGTTTTTGTAAAAGCAGATAAAAAAGGAATTGCCGATGTATTGAGTAATTTGGTTATAAATTCCATAATTTACGGTAAAGAAAATGGAAAAACTACTATTGTTGTTGAAAATAAACCGGATAAGGTTTGGATTTCGGTTAATGATACCGGAATTGGAATTGAACAAGACGATATTAAACGAATTTTTGAACGTTTTTACAGGGTGGACAAAAGCCGCTCAAAAGTTCAGGGCGGTACCGGATTGGGTTTATCCATTGTAAAACATATTATTGAAGCACATAACCAGGAAATAATAGTAGAAAGCAAAATAGGAGAGGGGACTACTTTTACTTTTAGTCTGGATAAATAAATTCGGGCAATAACATGATTTATAGTCCGAATCATAAGTTTATTTTAAAATCTTAATTTTAAAATCATCAAAATAACTCACTGCATCGGCTTTAGTCCATAAGCCGATTTTTTCGGCATTGGTAAATGTTTCATCTTTTACTTTAAAAAGCTCTTCACCGTTTAAATATACGGTAAACAAATCATCTACCACGGTTAATTTTAAAATATTCCAATCACTGCCTAATTTTTTTACATCAATACCATAGGTTCTACCCTTTCCTATAATAGGTAAATCTGTTCTTTTTCCGTCTTTTACTTTGTAAAGTACTACATTATCTTCCAGCGGATTGGCACGTACAACATAATAATTATTACGGTCGGTAAATCGCCAAATAAAACCTCCTCCCCGACCCATTTTTCCTTGAAAACCTTTGATTTTTACACTTAATTCTACATTTTTAGCTTTAAAACCGTTAAAAACTACATCATTAAAATGATAATTCGGATTGTTTTTCGATAATTGCGCCAAAACTTTGTTTCCGTTATCATCTACAATTTTCCAATCGGTATTTTTGCCTCTTCCTGTAGCGTATTGCGACCAGTTTTGCGGTAATTTTCCTGTTTCACTATTTTCAAAAGTAAAAATAGTGTCGCTTGATTCGATAATTGAAGGCAATTGTGTAACGCTTTTGTTTTGTAAACTGTTATTTGCTGTTTGTTTTTCTTTATTATTGGCTTGTACACAGCTTAATAATAAAATAATACCCACCGAAAGTATTGTTAAAGTTTTCATAATTAGTGATTTTTGTTAATTTAAAGGATTATATTTTGTAAATAATAATAAAAATACAAGGCAATATATCTTCATGTTTTATTATAATTCAAATCAAACTTACAAAAAACAGTATCAATATTCTAAAAAATACTGTACAAATTCGTTTTTAGCGTTTTTTATATCTGCTACTGTTCCTTCTGCTTCAATTTTACCTTTGTTTAAAACAATTACATTATCAGCAAGGGTAAAAGCCTCTTTATGGTCATGACTTACATATAAGATGCTTAATTCAAACTTTTCTTTTAAGCGAATAATATGCTCCAACATTTTGTGCTTTAATTTAACATCTAAATTGTTAAGCGGTTCGTCCATGAGTAATATACGCGGTCGTAATACCAAGGCACGGGCTATTGCTGTAAGTTGTTTTTGTCCGCCCGATAGTTGATGCGGAAATTTATTGGCATGTTCCGAAAGATTAAAAAAATCAAGCATTTCAAAAACTTTTTCTTTGATATTTTTTGCTTTGCGCTCTTGCAACCCGAAGGCAATGTTTTTATAAACACTAAAATGTGGCCAAAGTGCCAAATCTTGAAAAATGTAGGCTAAATTTCGTTTATGTGGTGGTATTATAATTTTGCCCTGTGCGCTTACTTTTTTATTTTCAATTAATACACTGCCCTTTTGTGGGGCTTCAAATCCGGCTATTATGCGTAAAATGGTCGTTTTTCCGCAAGCCGAACTTCCCAAAAGGCAAGTTAAGCTGTTTTTTTCAAAACTGATATTAAAATCCTCAAGTACTGCTTTGCCTGAATACGAAAAATCAATATTTTGCAGTTGAATAATTTGCATTGATTTATTATTTTTTAATCTAAAATTTACTGCATCTTAAATAATGGTGAATATTTTCTTTCAATTTTTCTGTAAATCAGATAAAAACTACTTATAATTAATAAACTTATCAGAAAAACAATTAACGTCATTGAACTTGTAAGGGCTTGTGGTGCATTTGCCATAATGGTATATACTTTTATCGGCATAATTTCCATTCCCGGCGGATAAAGCATTATTGTTATTGCCAATTCGCCCAAATTAAAGATAAAACTAAGGATAAAAGCGGCAAAAAGAGCAGGCATAATCAAAGGTATTAATATTTTAAAAATCCGCCTGCTATATGCAATGCCTGTTATTTGCGCTGCCTCATCAAGCGATTTGGGAATTTGTTGCATACTGTTTTCTATTAATTTAAAAGCGATAAAAGAAAATTTACCGGTATAGGCAATCACGACAATGGCAAGACTTGAATAAATAAAATTTAATTCCGGACGATTGTAAAATTTTATTAAGCTGATACCAAATATTATTGATGGAATGGCAAAAATAATCAATAAAAACCAATTTGACAGTTTATTTAAAATACTATGTTTTTTATACACTGAATAATAGGCAAATACAAATCCTGTCAGTACAGTAAATACCGAAGCCCAAAATGCCAGCATTAATGAGTTGCTAAATGTGGGAAGTAATATATTAAAAGCTTCGATAAATTTTTCTGTTCCGTATTTAAAGGATTGTATAAAAAGAACCACAAAAGGAATAAATACAGAAATTATAAGGTATAAAATGCTAAATGCAAATACACTGTTTCTTTTTTTACCTAATTCATAAATTTTGCTTTTTGTTCCTTTACTGCCCATTGATAAAAAACTTGCTCCGGCAAGATACCTGCCTTCTGTAAAAAGCAGCAATACGCAAACTAATATCAAAAGCAAAGATTGTAAAATGGCTAATGAATGATTGTAAAATGCTGAAAATTGAGTAAAAATTTCGGTAGTAAAAACTTTTATGCCAAAAAATGCAGGAACTGAAAATTCTGAAATACTAAAAATAAAAATCAATGCAAAAGAGCTTAGTATTGCCGGTTTTATCAAAGGCAATATAATTTTAAAAACCATTTTCGGGAAATTTGTTACCAATAAACCGCTTTCTTCCAATTGTGTATCTATGTTATTTAGCGCACTACCTATTATTAATACGGATAAAGGGCTGTATATATTAATAAGCACAAGAACAGTTCCTGCGGCTGAGCTTATTAAAGCGGTATTATTAAAACTTAGATAAAAAAAATCGCGCCAAGCAACAGCTAAAATATAGGGCGATATAAATAGCGGTATTAATAAAAGTGCTTTGAGTAAATTTACTGATGATAATGAAGTTTTATATAACAAAAAAGCCAAAACAGTTCCTAAAAATGTAGCAATTGTAGCCGTTGCAATAGCAATTAAACTACTTTTAAAAAGCAAATTAAATGTTTCCGGATTAAATTGTTGTATATTGGGAAAAAAATCGCCGGAAAAGAAAATTCCAAATAAAGTATGTATTAGCGGTAAAACCACTAAAATTCCAAAAAGAGTAAAAACTATGTAAAATAAGTTTTTCAATGGCTTTGTTTTTCAAATTGTACTCCTTTATGTTTTGATCACATTAATTTTCCACCCAATTTTTCAAATATTCCTGAATTTCTTCTAATTTTTGAGCGGTTTTGTCATAATCTATATGCATTGGCACGATGTTATCTAATGAAGGTACATTTTCAGGTACTTGAACTCCCTTGTGTAGGGGCATTTGTGCACAACTAATTGCTAATTTAGCTTCGGTTTGTTTACTAAGCAAATAATCAATAAGTTTTTTACCTTTTTCGGAGTTTGGAGCATTTTTAATTAAGCAAACCGTATTGGGCATAATCAGACTGCCAATTCCTTCTTGGTCAAGAAAAACAATTCCAATATCTGCACCTTCTGCCAACGCTTCATGGGCATCATCCGTATCGGTTAATCCACAAGCTGTTTCGCCTTGTACTACTCTTTTTTTTACATCGCCGTTACTGGTGGCAATTACCAAACCATTAGCTTTTAAATCGGTGAGAAATTGTTTGGCTTTTTCATCACCCAAAACATTAAATAAAGCAGCAATATTGAAAGTTGTGGTTCCAAACAACGGATTTGCAATGGCAAATTTATTCTGATACACTTTTTTACTTAAATCAAAAATTGATTTAGGCACTAAACTATCCGGCAAAATGCTTTTATTATAGATTAAGACCCTTGCTCGTGCAGAAAAACCTGTCCAATGATGTTGCGCATCTTTATAAACTTTGTTTATATCGTTAGCAGCCGGCGATTGGTAAGCTTGTGTTATTCCTTTGTTTTTTAAAACTACGCTACGCACCGGATCGCCACTCCAAAATACATCGCACTGCGGATTGTTTTTTTCAGCAATCAGGCGGTTTAATACTCCTGTAGATTTAGTTTCTTCGGTATCATATACTGCTTTTACTTTTATACCTGTTTCTTTTTCAAAATCCTTGAGTACAGGTTCTGAGAAAACTTGATCGACACTGGTATAAACAACTACTTCTTTATTTTCAGTACTGCATGAAAATAAAAATAAAGCAAAGATTAAGCTAATGGCTAAATAATTTTTCATCATTATTGGACTTATATTTAATTTTCAAATTTATAAAAATTAATTTGAGTAGTGTATAAAAAACGGAATAAAGTCAATTTTAGAACAACTCACCTATGGGAATAAGGCAGTACCATAATTTACGGATAAAAACTTTTGAAGGTCCAACGGACTTCAAAACGTTTAAAAAATATAATATTGGCGTAGTGTAGAAAAAAGTTATACAGGCATAGCATTTTTACAGTGAGTACTCCAACTACAACGAAAGCTTTTTTCGAGCACTCCAAATAATGGTGTGCATCTGCCGGTAGGCAGACAAGCTTTTGGCTTTGCTGTAGAATATAATTTAGGGTATATTCTAATAAATTCAATTTAGTTATTCTGAATATATTTTCTTAAATCGGAGTTTAATATTTCCGTAAGCTCTTTTTGATTATTAGAGCTTGTTTCGACAAACACAAAACCAAAAACTTTATATTTTTTATAATCGGTTTTTCGTATCAGCAAAGCATTTTCAAAATCTTTTTTTAATAAATTGTAATCAAAACCGCTAATGTCTGTTTCTGCAATGCCTGAATTATTGTTTAAAACAATAATGCTGTATATTTTATCTTTTTTTTGTTTAAAAATTTTTTCCCAATCCGGTTTTTTCTTTTTTGTGTAATATTCATAGGAATTAAACCCGAAAGCAAAATACGATAAATCACCTGTGGTACACCAGCCGCCAAAACGCAAAGGATTAACTTCTATAGGATGTATTTTGCCGGCTTTATCAATACGCACTTCGGTATGCAAAGGAAAATTTTTTAATCCGGCTTTTGCTCCTATTTTTTGTAAAAAACCTTCAATATTATCAATATTATCCAAAACAATGTTTTTCGATGTTGAATAAACTCTGTCACCGGTATCGTTTGATGAGGAAAAACGATGATGTAAAATATTGAGTATGACAATGTTTCCTTTGTCGTCAAAATAACTGTCTATTGCAAATTCTTCTCCTTCAATAAATTCTTCGATAATAAAATCAGCAGTATTTAATACTTCGGGAGGATAAATATTGTGCAAAGCGGTGTGCTTTAATTCTTCTTGTACTTTTTTCCAATCCTCATTGTTATGAACAATATATACACCCAGACTAAAAAAACCAACCGAAGGCTTTATAACAAAAGGATACCGGTTTTTGTCGGGAGTATAGTTTTGAATAGCCTGAGGGCTTATGTTTTGATAAAAAAAGCCGGGATACAAATCTTTAATGAGCTCTCTGAATTTGAATTTATCTTTAAATAAATTAATTGCATGAGGTAAATTTGTATTTTGCAAATTACGGCTTATCCATGCAATAGCATTTTCAGAATTGGTATAAAGAGGTATTTCCGCTTTGTTCAACAATTCTTCAACTGCCTTTTTCTCATTTATCCAATTTAAAGAATCATCATTAATTAAATTTTTTGCCTCATTAGTAGCAATTATTTTAAAATTGTTTTCTTTTATTGTCTTAATTAAAAAATCAGAAACGAAAGGCTCATCTATAAGAAACATAAGTGAATTTTAAAAGTAAAATTTGGTTGAAGAATCAACTAAATTAGGGCTTTCTGAAAAGCTCAGATGTGCATCTATTTTGAATTTTGTGAAGTGCAGATGTATATAAATGCTTCAAACTGAACAAAATACAAAAGAGGTGTGCAGCTGAGCAGCATAAAACATTATGATTTGTATATATTTGTATATGATAAATGGATGCTTTTTTGGATATTGTATTTGAAAACCTCGCATTTTGACATAATAAAATAAACATAAAATATTGATTAATAGTATATTTAGCGTTTTTCAGTAAGCCCTAAATTAAGCTATTTTCCGGTCTGTTCCACATTAATTACAAAATAACGGGTATCGCCCCACCACGGAAAAGTCCGGTAACGTTCTTTATAGGTTAATTTCACAGGTTTACCTTGCAAATTAACTAATTTCCGGATTACTGCGGTATCTTTATCTTCCACCGAAAAATAAAATATTTGCGAATCGGCAACCCCTTGATTAATTTGACCTTCCCAGGTTTTAATCAAAACTCCTTTTTTGCTGAACTTAACTAATTGTCCGGCTCTATATCCTTGACTGTAGGACGAATAATATAAAAATGCATAATATCCCGAAAAAATTAATAAAAGAATAATTACTCCGATAAAAAGGTATTTTTTCATACGTTTCATAATCATTATTTTTAGATTAAATACGGTATAAAATTACAAAAAAAAGTCTTTTGGCAATATTTAATATTTTCTTCTTAGAAAACTTAATCTTGATGATATTGAGTATTGTTGATTTATTTATAAATTAGTCGATTAATTAGAGTTTGTCTTTAAAGTCCGATTTCTGTGTTGTTGCTCAAAATGCAAGTCTTCGAATACTTTAGTATCCTGCGGTTTGTATTTTTCTCACGCTTTGAACTCGTACTTTATAGACCAAACTCTCGACTTTATAGATACACATTAATCAAAATTTTTAAGACTTATGGAGCCAAGCCGATATAAAATATTAATTGTTGATGATGAAAAAGATATTTTAGAATTTTTATCTTATAATTTAAAAAAAGAGGGATTTAAAGTTTATACCGCCGAAAATGGTGAAGAAGCCATTAAAGTAGCTGAAAAAAAACATCCCCATTTAATTTTGATGGATGTAATGATGCCAAAAATGGAAGGTATGGAGGCTTGTGAAAAAATCAGACAACTGGATGGTTTTAATAATGTAATTATTGCTTTTTTAACGGCGCGTAGCGAAGATTATTCGCAAATAGCGGGTTTTGAAGCCGGAGCTGATGACTACATTATGAAACCCATTAAACCGAAAGTTTTGATTAGCCGTTTAAAAGCGCTTTTAAAACGATATAAAGAGAACGAAACAGCAAATGAAACGGAACAAATTATCAAAAAAGGCAATTTAATTATTGATAGAGAAAAATATGTAGTTTATAGAGATGATGAAGAGATAAGTTTGCCTCGTAAAGAGTTTTCATTATTGCTTTTATTAATCTCAAAACCACAAAAAGCATTTACGCGTGAAGAAATTTTTTCAAAAGTTTGGGGAAATGATATTATTGTGGGCGATAGAACCATTGATGTACACATTCGTAAATTACGCGAAAAAATAGGAGATAATCATATTGTTACCATTAAAGGAGTAGGCTATAAATTTGTGGAATAAAATTATATTTTCATTCCAAGTACCAGTATATCATCAACTTGTTTATATTTCTTACCAATCCATTCGTGCAATGCAATGGAAAGAATATCTTTTTCTTCTTCCATAGGAAGGTCTTCTTTGGCAATATGAAGCAGCAAACGTTGAAAGTTCTTTTTTAGAAATTTTCTACCTTTTTTTCCGCCAAATTGATCAATAAATCCATCGGAAAACATATATAAGCGGTCTCCTTTTTGTAAATTAATCTGTTCTGATTCAAATGGTTTTTCAAAAGGATAATTACCAATTGGGTTACGTGTAGCTTTTAAAATAATCAATTCGTTGTTTCGTATAATGTACAATGGATTATTGGCACCTGAAAAATCTAATTCTAATGTTTTATTGTTAATAATAGCCAATGCCATATCAATACCATCGCTTGATTTGAATTTTTTGGTATTTCCATTGTAATGGAATGAATTCTTCATCATCAGGCGCATTTTTTCAAGTACCTCTTTTGCAGGATATATTTTATCCCTACCAAAAATATCATTCAAAAACGAAATACCCAATACACTCATAAATGCTCCGGGAACACCGTGTCCGGTACAATCAGCTACAACTATGGCTGTATAATCTCCTATTTGTTTCAGCCAGTAAAAATCTCCTGAAACAATATCGCGCGGACTCCAAAAAATAAAATGCTCGTAGCGACAATCTTTAAAGGTTTCTTCTCCGGGCAGAAGTGCTTTTTGTATGCGTTGCGCATAAGTAATACTTTTGGTTACTTCGTTGTGCCTAAATTCAATTTCTTTTTTAACACGGTCTATTTTTTCTTTTTCTTTATGAAGTGCCAAACTTAATTCCCAAAGTTTTTTATTTTTATCTTCAAATCTTTGATTATCAACAGGTTTTACTTTTGTGTCTGCATTGTCATTATTTTGAGGCGAGGCAATGTTTTTACTTGCTTTAAGTGTATTTTTTGTAGGTGTGTTTTTATTTTTTAATTGATTTATTAAAAAATTTTGCCTTTCTATTTCTTTTTGTAAGTAAGCTATTTCTTTTTCTAAATTTTTTTTAACTTTATCTATCTGTTTTTTATATTTTTTACCTGATTTTAGGTATTTTACCAAAAAAATTGTACTTAATATAATGAAAAATAAAGTGCTTGCACTAAGAGCTATATGTAGTGTATCAAAATTCATGTTTAGTTAACAATTTCTCCCATTTCATTAATCTTCAATATCATAGTGCTGTGTATATCGCGGTCATATTTTCCTCCCAAAACGGTATAATTTCCGTTTTCGTTTTGTAAAACAGCAGCGCCTGCTGTTGATGCCGGAGACATAATCCGGTATGACCAGTCGGAGTTTTTATTGATTTTCCGTTAAAATCAGTCTTCATTACGATACCAAAAACTTTTTCGTTATCTAACGAACTACGCCAATCGAACTCATTTAGTAGTTGTCCGGTTATATCAAATCCGGTAAATATATAGCCATCGGAAACTTCTCTGACCGATGTTAATAACCATGCCGTTTGGTCTGTATAAGCCTGATGCCATAAATACTCAGCTCTTGAAGATATGGAAATAATTATTCCGTAATAATCTAAATTATCAACAAATGCACTGGCAGTAATAATAAAGTCTCCCTTTGAATTTTCGTAAAACGACAATAAATCAAAAATAGGTAATTCAGGACTTGTGAAAACATCTCCATTATTAGGATTGAAAATTACAAAACGGTTTATTCCAAATTCATTACCCGCTTCAAAAACCAAATTTCCGTTAGATGCCAAAAATACTTGATACGGGTCGAATAATTCATCAATAGTATAGGTAGTATCATTTAGGTATTCTCCCGCAGAATTATATTCTGACATTTGAATAAATGTTTGTTGCGTTGATAAAGCTGTTAATGAAGATACAACTGCAACATTTCCATTATCTAAAGCAAGAATGCCCAATCCGCTAAAACGTCTGGCTGATGGAACAATGTTGGGGATATTCTGATGAATACTATCGGTAAATTGACTGATATATTCACCTGAATTACTAAACCTTATCGTTTTTATTAATTCAGTTCCTTTATTGTTTTCACTAAAAAAGTTTAAGAATATTTCATTATTTTTATTTTTAGATAAAATGAGGTATGGAACGTTATCATAATTTGTTCCGGAAATAATATAATTATTAATATTGATACTCCAATCAATAGCTCCTGTATTGTTAAAAGCAGTTAAAAAATTATTGTTTTGTTTATTTTGTATCGATATAATTTTATTATCTACAACAATAGGTTGTGCGTATATTTTTTCTTGATAAGAAATGGAACTTAACTCATCGCTACCGGCTATCTCAGGACTACTTTTTTCACAGGAATAAAAAAGTATAGCCAAAAATAATATTATTAAATTATTTATTTTCATGGTGTTATATATTTAATATTTTGATTTTACTTTGTAAAAGAAGCTATAAGTGAAACCAAAAGATACTTCATAGCTTTCAAATCGAATATCAGGAAAGACGTAATAGTTTGTTAAATATAAGTCTAAACGATTATATCTTGCATCTGTATTATTAAAATAATTTAGTTCTTTACGATATTTAAAATTTGCAAAAATCTTCATTTTATTCATTTTATAGGCAATTTGTAAGCCTGCAATTGCAGCAAATCGTTTTTGATTTCGCTCAGTTGCTAAATCCAGTACTTCATCAGAACGTTTCCTTTGAGCAATTAAAAACTCATATTTTTGATCGTAAGTACCATTTTGAGTATAATTGTAATAGTATTCGGAACTTAACATATAAATATATTCTCCTCCAAGAAATACCGAAGGGACAATATTTTTTACCGGATAGGAAAATTTTACCGATAAAGGAACAAAAACTTGTTTCATTTTTTCAGAGTAGTTAAAGTCTATTCCTTGAAACATTGGAACGGTTTGCGCAATAATTTGTTGTGAATAACTGGCTCCGGTTTCTATTG
>JAKIUH010000485.1 GCA_021647685.1 Bacteroidales bacterium | reverse complement strand
TTTGGGAATAATCAAGAAGCCGGTATTCAGTCCGGTCACGCACTTCCGTTTCGCCCGGGTTATCCCCTCCTGTCAAAATAAGAACATCCGGTTTCAGGTCCGCACAATATGCCTCCGGATCCTTCAGCGTATTTGGAATAAGCAGCGCAATCATGCCCCATTGTTCCAACCGGCAAATCCAGTCATGACTTATGCTGTCCCGCGGCTCAATATATCCGGTAGCCTGGGTAACCCGCATGGTCAGGGCGATACGCATACGCTCAACCATCCGCAGGGCGCACCGACCGAACAGCGCAATTCAATTCAATGACCGATGCCTGCACAAGTTCATCAAATATTTTTTCACCGAGATTTTTAAAAACGCCATTTCCATTGAGCATATCATCTATATATTGAATACTTCCAATGTTTGCTGTATTTCCGCTACCTCCTTTATCGCTTGATATTTTCCACTTTTCTTCTGCAAAGAAAACCAAGTTTTTGATTACAGAAGTGATTTTGTCTAATTCGTTTAATTCGAGAATTTTTGTTTCATCTATATCGGCAGATAATGCTCTTGTGTATAAAATACCTAAACAAATGTGTGAAGTATATTCAGCATAAGGAAATTGAATATTTTTGGTACTTGTTCGAGTTCTGAAATATTCTCCGTGAGAGCCAAGAGTAAATCCGTTACAAAAACCATCATAATCATCTAGCCGATATGTGGTTTTTATATCGACTGCAAATTTTATTTTTGGATTTACTTTGTTTACAAATGATAAATCTGGATACCAATTTTGCATTTCGGCAAGAATAATTTCGTATCCATTTTGTTCAGCAAATAAGCTCAGGTTTTTTAATAACCCTTGCTGATGTTTTAATTTCTTTTGTTTTTGTGCCAGTCCCAATATATTTGACTGGTGCTTTTCTTCTTGTTTTTGTTTGGCTTCTTTAAAGTCATTTTCCGCTTTGGCAAATGATTTTTGAGCATTTTTGTAATGCAATTGATTTTGTTTGTACTTTAAATCTCCAATATAGTTTTGTGGTAAATTCGCTTTCATTTTGGCAATTTTCATGGTTATGACTGCTTTTTCGAAGGCAATTTGGCTATTACTTAAAGCAATTTTTGCATCTATTTCACTTTTACGTGCCGTTTCATTAAATGTTTCAACTTGTTCTTTTAAGGATTCAATTTTGGCATCGACAGCAGAGCCGTCGACTTTTGCCACTAACCCCCCTTTTTTGACGGCAGTTCCTTCGGCTATAATTTCGTTAACTTTGCCATTAAAGGATTCAACCAAGGGCATAAGAACGTGTTGGGTGTTTTCGGATTCTACCGTGCCAGTGGCTAAGACTGTTTTTGCGGTTACTGATAGGGTGCAAAAAAGTAAGATAGCGTTTATTAGGTATTTCATTTTACTATCTCCCCATCTAAAAACTGAATCGTTCTATTGGCGTGTGCAGCGATGTCATCTTCGTGAGTCACCATAACAATGGTTTGCCCGGCTTGATTTAACTCTTTGAGTAAGTCAATAATTTGGTTGGATATGGTGCTATCTAAATTGCCTGTTGGTTCATCGGCAAGTAGTATATCTGGATTATTAATGAGTGAACGAGCAACGGCAACACGTTGAATTTGCCCGCCAGACATTTGATTAGGCATGTGATTTATTCTATCACCTAATCCGACCTTTATTAACAATTCTTTGGCTCGTTGTTCACCTGCTTCGGTGACTTTTTCTTCAGCATAGCGCAAAGGTAACATCACATTACCTAACGCACTTAATCGTGGCAATAGATGAAAACCTTGAAATACAAAGCCAATGCGCTCATTGCGAATTCTGGATAATTCGTCATCAGTTAAGGTGCTGACATCTACTCCAGATAGTTTGTATTCTCCACTTGTTGGCTTATCCATACAACCTAACAAATTAAGTAAAGTTGACTTATCTGAACCCGAACGCCCCATAATGGCAACGAATTCTGACTTTTGGATGTGTAAGTCAATGGCATTGAGTGCGGTGATTGTTTCCCCTTGAGTCTTAAAGACTTTACTTAGTTTTTTTATTTTTATCATTTAATCCGACAACAACATCTCCGGGTAAATTTCCGAACATTTTTACACCGATTAAATAATCTGAAACATAATTAGCATCAGCATAATACGGCTCATTATCGCCCCAAATATAAATACCTTTTCCGCTGTCGAAAAAATTTTTAATGACTTTTAAATGCCTTTCATTTAATTTTTTATATGAACTTGAAATAATCAACAGTTGGCAGGCTTTTTTCAATGATTTTTCCAATTCTTCCGGAGACGGCGGATTGTTAATATAGCGATAAACAGAAAATCCTTTTTCTTTTAAAGCTGCTCTCGGTAACGAAAAGTCGAATCCTTCACCTGTGTACAAATGCAAAACAACAATTGTTTCACCCTGAAAAGCCCCGTCAACAGCCAGGTCGTATTGATTTCCTTGAGCATTGCCGTGTTTGTCTGCCGCAACTTTTATTTTTTCAATTTTACCGGTATGCGTATCTAATATCTTTTCATAGATTGCATTTTCAGCTTTACATTCATTATAAACTCTTTGTGCCGACATTTTACTGACAAACAATA
>JAKIUH010000062.1 GCA_021647685.1 Bacteroidales bacterium | reverse complement strand
AAGGGAGTATCGCAACTTAAAATAATATTTTTTTCCGTTTTTGAATGTTTTAATGCACTGTAAATTCCTGCAATGGGGCCAATGGTCTGAAATTCATCAGCTACCAATTCGGTTTTTAAAAATGCTAACTCATGGCTGTTTGTACTGATAATTATCTCATTACAGAAATTTGATAAAAGTTCAGTAACATAGTTAATGATGCATTTTCCATTAAGCTGTAATAGCGCTTTATTACTGCCCATTCTTTTACTTTTTCCTCCGCAAAGAATTATACCTGTTATGTTGTTTTTATCAATCATAGATTATTTTGCAAAAATAAACTTTTTATACTTTATTTAGCTATTCAAAGCTAAATTATAGATTATGAATAAAATTAGCGACTTGTTTTATTTACGCAAGGACATTCTATTTTTTAATAACGGCTCTTTTGGAGCATGCCCAAAGCCGGTTATGGATGTTTATCGAAACTGGCAAATTGAATTGGAAAAGCAACCGGTTGAATTTCTGGGTCGCCGCAGAGAGACATTGTTAAAAGAGGCTCGCGAAGCCCTTGCTGTATTTTTAAATTGCATTTCCGATGAAATTGTTTATGTTTCGAATGCCACCACCGCTTTAAACATCATAGCTCATTCAATTGATTTGCAAGCCGGCGATGAGGTTTTAGCTACTGATTTAGAGTATGGTGCCATGGATCGTATGTGGGAAATAGTTTGTGAGCGTAAAGGGGCGGTTTATCGTCGCGTAAAAACAAAGCTTCCTTTAAATGACGATGAATTTGTTGATAATTTTTTTGCAAATGTACACCCGGATACCAAAGTGATTTTTTTAAGTCATATTAGTTCATCAACAGCATTGTTATTACCTGTAAAACAAATAATTGAGCGGGCAAATCAGAAGGGGATTCTAAGCATTATCGACGGTGCACATGTACCCGGTCAAATACCTTTGGATTTAACAGAGTTAGGAGCAGATTTTTATACAGGTAATTGTTATAAATGGCTTTTTGCACCAAAAGGAGCCGCTTTTTTGTATGCACGGAAGTCGAAGCAAGATTTATTAAAACCTTTTTTAATCAGTTGGGGCAGAAAAGAATTTTTCAGCAATTCGCCTTTTATTGATGAATTTGAATATCAGGGTACACGCGATTTAGCACCTTTTCTAACTGTACCGGCAGGAATTGAGTTTCACAAAGAGTACAGTACCTATCCTGTAAAACAAAATATCCGGAAAATGCTTGAATATACTAAAAACGAATTATCCAAAATTTTTAATACGAAAGCAATTATTGAAGAAATACCTGAAAATATCCAAATGTATGCGCATCCTTTACCCCAAAAAATTAATGGAAAATTACTTAAAACCAAATTGTATGACGAATATAAAATTGAATTACCGGTAAGTACACAAAATAATGTTGAGTACTTGCGCATTTCTCTTCAAATATTTAATAACAAAAGCGAATTGGATATTTTATTTGCACGACTTAAATATCTTTTAACACACTTATAATCTTATTTGCTTATACATTTTCTACCGGATGGGTAAAATAAAAACAAGTCCCTTTATTTACTTCTGATTCAAACCAAATTTTACCACCAAGAAGCTCTACGTATGCCTTAGAAATTGATAAACCCAAACCTAAACCTCCATGTTCTCTTGTTAATGATTCTATGCCCTGTCTGAATTTGTAAAAAATCTTATCTCTCATTTTCTCATCAATACCAATTCCACTGTCTTTAACAAAAAATTCTATTAAATTTTCTTTTTTAACGTATCCGTATTCAACAAAACCTTTTTTTGTGAATTTGAATGCATTATTTAGTAAAATTGATAATATTTGCTTTAATTTATCAATATCAGTATTTAATACCAAATCTGTGTACGGCATGTTTTTCTTAAAAGATATCTTTTTTGATTTTGCAATTTGATTAAAATAACTATCTATATCTGAGCATACATCAGATATTTTGATTTTTTTAAGATTTGGTTTTTCTATACCGGCTTGAATTTTTGAAATATATATAATTTCGTCAACGATATTTAACAATTGATTTGCACTTTCAATAACAATATCAAAATATTTTTCTTTGTTTTCTTCGCCAATATCTTTTAATTTTAATATTTGTGTAAATCCTAAAATACCATTTAAAGGAGTACGTATTTCATGCGACATATTGTTTAAAAATGCCGTTTTTAATTTATCCGACTCCTCTGCTTTCAATTTTGCTTTTTCAAGTTCATTAGTTCTTTCTTTTACCAGTTCCTCAAGATTATTTTTGTGCTTTTCCAACTCATTTTTTTGTTTATACAGCACATTATTAATTTGTAAAATTTCTTCGTTTTGGGTTTCTATTTCTCTTTTTTGAGCACTTATTTTAGCGGTACGTTCTTTTACTATTTTTTTAAGTTTTTCTTCATTTTGTTTGATTTTAGAAATCCGTAAACGGTATATTAGATATATGAGTGCTAAAAATACGAATGATACCCCTATTTTAAACCAGGCGGTTTCATAAAAGTAGGGCTTAATAACAAATGAGTAATATACCGGCTTTTGTATCCATACTCCATCGTTATTGCATGCTTTAAGCATAAATTTATATTCGCCGTATTTAAGATTTGTATAATTTACACTGCGTATTTTATTGTCTGTTTCAATCCAATGTTTATCAAAACCTTCTAATTTAAATTTAAACCGTACTTTTTTTGGATTTTTAAAGCATATAGCTGTATATTTAAAGATAAAATGTTGTTTTCCTGCTTCAATATCTGCTTTTTTCGATAAATTATAAACACTGTCATCTACGATAAATTTTTCAATAATAGCTTTGGGCAGTATATTATTTTTATGTAGGTCGCTAGGGTTTATAACTACAATTCCGTTTAATGAAGGAAGCCATATTTTACCATCACTGCTTTTTGTGATTTTTGCTGCGGGTGTGAACATAAGCGGTGTAGCCCCGTCATTTTTATCAAACACAGTGCATTTATACTGTGACCTTATTCCCAGAGCATATTCATTCAGTTCTTTTTTATTCAGCCTCATAATTCCTGCATTGTACGGAACCCAAAAATAACCCTTATCATCCTCAATTAAATCGAAAGGAGAATTATTTGCCAAACCATTTTTGTGATTATATGTGGTAAAGTCATTGTTTATATAACGGAATATGCCGTTTCCGTTACTTATAATCCAAATTACTCCGGCGCTGTCTGTGTAAGTATTAAAAACACTGATGATTCCATTTTTCTTTGTTGGAGGAATTTCTTGTAATTTTCTATTTTTTTTTATAAAACATCCTTTCCCCGTAGTTGATATTAATAAATTTCCATCCTTGTCTTCTCGAATGGATAGCATTTGATTTGTTTCTAAATCTTTAAATTCAGAAAATGTTTGTACACTATTATCTTTATTTATTTTAAAAATTCCTTTTGTACGGCTGGCTACCCATATATTTTTTTTGCTGTCTTCAAACACTAATCTTATTTTGTTTGTCGGTAAACCTGTTTTTACTGTAAACCAATATTGTTTTCCTGATTTTTCTATTTTCAGTAAACCTTTATAAGTACTTATCCATAAATTTTCTTTACTGTCTTTTAAAATATGCTTGATTCTGGCATTATTTAACTGTTTGTTATTTAAAAACAAACTTACTTTCCCGTTTTGAATTTTGTCTATGTTTCCGTTTTCGAATCCCGCTAAAACAGTGCCTTTATTAATTTCACAAATAGTGTTGCAAATTTTACCGTGTAAGCCAAGTTTTGTATTGTAGATATCAAATTTACCATTACTTATTTTAATTAAACCTTTACGATATATAATTAGCCAAATATTACCTTCGAAATCCAAAAATGTTTCGTTGATAATCAGCTTAGGTATTTTTGTTATTTTGGTGAAATGCAAATCAGTGTACTTTTGTCTGTAAAGAGTACTTCCGGTACTTATCCAACGGTTGCCGTTTTTATCTGTTTGTGCAGAATATATAAGTTCTTCTCCTGTGATTTTTTCTTTTTTAATACTTTGACCGTCAAAATAATAAAGTTCATTTAAATCATTAATCCAATAAATTTTATTATCGAAAAAATGCAAAAAACTAAAATAATTATTTTGTGGATTTTGCGCTTGCAAATAACTGCTGAAATCTTTGCCGTTAAATTTTACAATAATACCGTTTTTACTTCCAAAATATATATTACCATATTTATCTTCCGCGAAAGATAAAATGCCTTTATCTGAATATTTTTGATTATTAAACAAAAAGATTTTATTATTTTGTAAATAAAAAATACCCTTTTTTTCTGAATTAAGCCATAGTCTGTTTTTACTGTCCAAAAATATTTTTCTTGAAATATAGCCTAAGCTATCAGGAAATGTATATTCATTGAATTTATTATTTTTGTAATAGATTAAACCTCCTCGGGTTGAAATCCAAAGCACTTTATTTTTGTCTTCTACTATATTTTCACAAATATTATTTTTAAAAGCCTTTGTATTTTCAGTATTAAAAAGTTTGAATTCAAAGCCGTCAAAACGTATTAATCCCTCATAACTTGCGAGCCAAATATAACCATCTGAGGATTGAAAAATAGCTCTTAATCCTTGTGAGGGTAAACCTTCTTTAATTGTCCATAATGTTTGCCTTAATCTGAATGGAGATGTTTGTTGAAAATTATAATTGGGACTCTGAGCATAGGTAATTAAGTTAAATAGAAAGACAATATGTAATAAAAGTTTTATTCGCATTTTTATACACTTTCTACAAATTTAAATAATTTTTTAGTTTTTCTTTATAAGCAATAGTTAATATTGCTTAATCTTTTGAAATTTACTTTTGCTAAATGCTTGCTTTTCTTTAACTTTATAGCCTGTTTTGTATAAAAACAACACTTAATTTCTGTATTATAAAGACTTAATTTAAATAATCATGGGTACTATTAGAAGTAAATTATACATCAGTTTTTTTGCCAGCTTTATAAGTTGGCATATAGGATGGGTTTTACAATCTACTCTTTTGGCTAAAAATACTCCGGAACAAAATTTTCAACTAATTATTTGGCAAGTCGTGAGTTGGTTAATTTTATCTGTTATTGCTATAATGTTTATTCATCAAAAATCAAATAAATTAGATAATCTATATTCAAATATTCATTCTTTAAGCGATAAATTACTTAAAGAATTATCCGAAGACTTATTAAATTTACCGCTTTTTATCTTTAAACTTTATACGATAATTTATTTTGTTAGCTTTTTCCCAATTGTCATCATCGGTTTATACATTGGTAATAGTTTTTTTACTATTAATGCTGCCTTGTTAATTGCTCTTGCCGGTTTTATCGGATTACCTATTATTTCTTATATGGTTACCATATACCTGCTCCGGAATATTAATTTTAATATATCAAAACTAACTATTGAAAGAAACATTCATACTTCTCCGGTTAAAATTACTGCAAGTTTAAAAATTTATGCCGGTTTTTTGGGTGCTGTGGTGGGTATGACTCTATTTTCACTGAGCGCAATGTATTACTACTCGGTTTACACAGCACAAGATATTAAAACGGCTGATCTATTAAAAACTCAGACGCATTTTATTGAGATGCATCCTGATATTAAAGGTTTACCTATAGACAAAATTGTTCAATTTGTAAATGATTACAGCTTTATAAATGATGTTTCCAAAATTATTATCGATAATGACGGAAATATTGTTTATAATCCTCAAAATATTCAAATTGCTAATCCCATAAGCCAAAAGCTTTTACAAAATGTACTTAATACCGGTGTTGCTGGTAGTTTTTATGAAAATAACATGAACAATACTTTTGTTTATCATCCGATAAATGATAAATATACTTTATTTTTTATTTTTAATATTCAGGATATATCTTCTAAGTTTAAAAGTTATAAGATTTGGGCATTATTTTTAATACTTCTTGGAGGAGGAGTTACGCTGCAAATGCTTTTCTTTTTTGAACGTAACTTTAAATTTTCAATTCAACATCTTAGTTCTTTGCTAAAAATTACGGCTAAAGGTGATTTTACTGCACTGGGAGGGAAAAGTACTACAGATGAAATTGGCGATGCTATTGAAGATTATAATAAATTGCGTTTTAATATCAATCAACTAATCGCAAATTTATTTGAAACTACAGATAAAGTTAATGAAGCCAGCCGGCAATTAAATGTCGTTTCCGATCTTCTTTCCGAACGTTCGGGAAAGCAAGCTTCTACCACCGAAGAAATTGCAAGTTCAATGGAGGAGATGTTAGCAACCATTAATGAAAATACTCAAAGAGCTGAAATTACCGGCAAAACTTCTGAAAAATCTGCTTATGAAATTAAAGAAAGTAATGCTGCATTTATGGAAACCATTAAATCGGTTACTGAAATCAGCGAAAAAATTAAAATAATTACTCAAATTGCCGGTAAAACAAATATTCTTTCAATTAATGCTGCCATTGAAGCTGCGCGCGCCGGTGAGGTAGGTAAAGGTTTTGGAGTGGTTGCACAAGAAATTAGAAAACTTGCCGATAATACAAAAAATGCCTCGGATACAATTAACGGATTATCGGCAAAGGGTCAGGAAATTTCGCGCATAGCTAAGGAAAAATTAGAAAACTTAGTACCCGAAATTTTAGAAAGTGCTGAACTGGTAAAAAGCATTGTTCTTGCAAGTCGTGAACAGCAAAATGGGGTAGAGGCAATTAACTCTGCTGTTCAACAGCTTACCGAAATTACCAATGCAAATTCTGCCACATCCGAAGAAATGTCGGCATCGGCTGATGAGCTTGAAAAGCAGGCTAAACTTTTAAAAGAATTGATTGCTGTTTTTAAAATCGATAAGTCAAATCAGCAGTTTGTTAAAATTTAATGATTGACACCTAATACAAAAATTATGATAAAGAAAATTACCTTGCAAAATCATGTTTTAGAGGGTGCATGTCCTGTTTGTGGCGATGATATGATTTTGCATAAGTATGTTCACTATTTTAGTCTTTTTGGAAAAGCTCTTTTTCCATTAAAGATAATTGAAGAATTTTATAAGTGTGAAGTGTGTAAATCATCTTATAATACTGATATTAAAGATTTAATTAAATTAGATGATGAGAAAAAGCAACTTCGTTTTGAAGAAGCCGGAAAATTATATGCTAAAGCATTGATTGCTGCAATGACTTATATGGCGGTTATTGATGGACATCTTGATGAAAAAGAGCAACAAAGTCTGCATGCCATTATCGGCAAATACTCAAATATTGCCGATGAACTCATTGAAATTATGGATAGCGTTAAAAATCAATCTAATAAAGATGATTTTGTGTACAAACTGATAAAAAAAGTGCATCAAGAACTTTCTATTGACAGTGTTTTGGCTTTACTTAGCGAAGCCGTCAAAATGCTTATGGCAGATGGGAAAATTGATAAGAATGAATTAAAGCTTTTGGATAAATTTATTCTTGAAGCTAATTTGCCTAAAGAATTTTATTATTTGTTAATCTCAAAAGTGAAAAAAATATAATACCTTAAATCCATGAGTGAATTTAAGCTAATGTAGGGCTTGCTGAAAAACGCTAAGTATATTATTAATCAGTGTTTTATGTTTGTATTATTGTCTTGAAATGCAAGGTTTTTCACTAAAATATCAGAAAAAGCATGCATTTATTATATACAAACAATTATATTTTTAGCTGCTCAGCTGCACACCTCTTTTGTATTTTGTTCAGTTTGAAGTATTTTTATACATCTGCACTTCACAAAATACAAAATAGATGCACATCTGAGCTTTTCAGCTAGCCCTAAAGTACATTTTTAAAAATTTTGCTATGCGAAACACCTTGCTTTTTTTTATTTTAACAATTGCAATAAGTTCTTGCCAAACAAATCATCAAGGAAAATTATTTGTTGCAAGGGATTTTGTTCCCGACAGTACTTTTACCTCCGGTGTAGAAGGTCCTGCTGTGGATAAAGAAGGAATTGTTTATGCGGTAAATATACATCAACAAGGAACAATTGGACTTATTTTGCCTTGTGGTACTATTTTAAAAGTTATTGATTTACCCGAAGGCAGTATAGGCAATGGTATTCGCTTTGATAAAGAATGTAGAAATATGTTTATTGCTGATTACAAAAAACACAATATATTACGTATCGATTTAGCTACCAATAAACTATCCGTTTTTGCCCACGATAGTTCTATGAATCAGCCCAATGATATTGCTATTGCCGATAACGGAACGCTTTTTGCCAGCGACCCTAATTGGGCGGATAGTACCGGCAAGTTATGGAAAATAACTCCTGCCGGTGAAACTGTTCTTTTAGAAGATGCTATGGGTACAACCAACGGTATTGAAGTAGCGCCGGATAATAAAAAACTTTATGTAAACGAATCCATACAACGAAAAATTTGGGTGTACGATTTAGATAAAAATATGAATATTTCCAACAAACGCTTATTTTTTCAATTTTCAGATTTCGGTATGGATGGAATGCGTTGCGATACCTTAGGTAATTTGTATGTAACCCGTCATGGTAAAGGAACTGTTGTGGTTTTGTCTCCGCAAGCGAAACAATTAAGAGAAATTACTCTAAAGGGTAAAAAAGTCAGTAATATAGCTTTTGGCGGTAAAGATGGAAAAACCTGTTATGTTACAATTGCCGACCGTGGTAATATAGAAACTTTTCGGGTAGATGTTCCCGGACGCTCATGGAAAATGTATTTTAAATAAATTAATCGCATAAACTTTTAATTTCTTGTTTTAACTCAAAAGCTTGAAGCAAAATTTCTTCAATACTTATTCGTTCAAAAGTTTCTGTATTATCTAATAAATTGAGTAAATGAATTATTTCATTTAAAAAATTACGACACTCTGTTAAACTATTCGATATTTGTTTAATTTCACTTGTTTCACAAATATTTCGGCAATGAGCACTTAAACGAGTAGCCGATTGTTTTATTTGCTGGATTAACGATTCGTTTTTATGCTCATCAAACTCTTTAAATGTCATAATTATTTGATAAACAAATTGTTTTGTTTTTATATGTAAATTTTCTTTACTAATCATTTATTGGTTGCTTTTCTTAATTCAGCCGGCATTTATATTTTGTTAATTGTTTGTTAACTTTCTGTATAAAATAGTTAGGGCTTGCTGAAAATCGCTAAATATATTATTAATCAATATTTTATGTTTGTTTTATTGGGTCGAAATCCAAGGTTTTCAAATACAATATCCGAAAAAGCATGCATTTATTATATACAATTATATACAAATTATTATGTTTTTTGCTGCTCAGCTGCACACCTATTTTGTATTTTATTCAGTTTGAAGTATTTATATATCTGCACCTCACAAAATTCAAAATAGATGCACATCTGAGCTTTTCAGCAAGCCCTAGTTAATGAAAAAGTGGAAAATTTAATAATTTTCCATTTCCAGCCGGTAATTTTTTTCTCCTGAGGTATATTTATTTACAATTTGTTTAAGTTTTCTAAAATTTATAGGCTTCGTGATAATAGAGTCAAAAAAAGATAAATCATAATTTTTAAGATTATATGCCTGCGAGGTTTGAGCTATAATAGGAATGGAATGGTTAATATTTTTTATTCTTTTAGCAGCTTCCACACCGTTCATTTCGGGCATTAAAATATCCATTAAAACAATTATTATTTTATTTCGGTTGTTTTCTACAATCGAAACTGCCTCTTTTCCTGTGAGAGCACTAAGAACATGGAAATTTTCCATTTTAAGATACTCCTGAAATAGTAAAGAACTTATGTAATCGTCTTCAACAATTAGCACACTTTTTTTAGATGCAAAAGTATTTTCTTTAAAATTTTTTTGCATGTTTATAGCATTAGGTAATTAGCTTGCCCAAAATTAATATTTTTTTTGTAAAAACACATTATTTTTATAATTGGTATCATTTATTGTATAAGTGGTCTGTTTTAGTGTATCAATGGTTTGTTTTTCTATGATTTGATTTGAAAAATTGATAATTTAACTTATGCATAAAATTTTATTACTTTTGTTTTAAATAAACTCAAAAAGCTTAATTTTATTATGAATTTAAAACGATTTTTCTTTTCTATCGGGCTGCTTAGCCTTTTTTTATGGGTAAGGGCTCAAGTTCCGCAAAGAATTGTTTCACTAGTTCCATCCATTACCAAACAACTTTATGATTTAGACATACAAAATCGTATCGTTGGTTGCACCTCTTATTGCAAAGCTAAAGATGAAAAAGGTGTTGAAATTGTTGCATCGGCTATCCAAGTAAATATTGAAAAAACCTTAATGCTTAATCCTGATTTAGTAATTATTTCATCTTTAACCAATCCTAAAACTGTGGAGACCTTTAAAAAAATGGGTTTGCGAAGCATTTATTTTAATTCGCCAAAGTCTTTTACTGATTTATGCAATCAATTTATTCGTTTGGCTGAAATTTGCGGAAGAAAAGATAAGGCAATACAAATTGTACACGAACAAAAACAACGTTTGCAAAATATAATCCGCGATATTCCCAAATCCAAACATCCGCTTATTTTTATACAAATAGGTGCTAATCCGCTTTGGACGGTTATTGACGATAGTTTTATGGGCGATTACATTCGTTTACTTGGCTGACGTAATCTTTCCGCGGGTTTAAAATCCGGTTCTATAAATCGCGAAAGCGTTTTGTTAAAAAATCCTGATGTAATTTTTATCAGCTCCATGGGGCTTGCCACCGAACAAGAAAAACGGATATGGCAGACTTATAAATCGCTCAAAGCTGTTAAAAATAATCGAATTTTTATTCTTGATGCTGATAAAAGCAATGCACCTACGGTTAGTGAATTTGTTGATGTTATTGAAAAAATGAAAACAGATATTTATAATTAGTGTCTTTCCATAAAGTTAAGCACTGTATAGACAAGCATAAAATCTAAACTAATGTTACCAAAGTTAAAATATTTGTTCGTACTATTTTTTTTGTTACTTTTTTTGCTTTTTGCTTTTATTGTATCGCTTATGTTTGGCGAAGTTTCGTTTTCATTAAACAATATTGTCGGTATTTTAAATAGTGGCGAGGGAAATTTAAAGTATGCTATATTGATGAAAATACGTTTGCCGCGTATTGTTTTGGGAATTGCTGTTGGCGGTTCATTAAGCCTTTCGGGAGCAATTTTACAAGGAATTTATCGTAATCCTTTGGTAGAACCTTATACATTAGGTATTTCCGGTGGAGCTGCACTTGCCGTAAGTTTAGTGATTGTTTCAGGTTTAGAATCTTTTGCCAGTGCATTGGCGCTTCCTTTAGCCGGATTTACAGGTTCTATTGCAGTTATTTTCTTTGTGTATTTTTTTAGTGTACAAAGAGGCAATCTGCAATCTAATAATATGTTACTTACAGGTGTAATGATTAGTTTTATTGCCTCGTCATTAATGATGTTGCTTATGGCAGTTGCTTCAAACCAAGGTTTACGCAGCATCATTTTCTGGACCATGGGCTCGCTTGATGAGCCTAATATTTTATTAATAAAAATTGCATTAACAGCTTCTTTTACTGGTTTATTCTTCTCCTATTTTTTTGCGCGAGATTTGAATGCATTGCGTCTGGGCGAAGAAAAAGCAGTACATCTTGGGGTAAACAGTACACAAACAATTCGTTTTTTATTTATAATAGCTTCGCTGTTAACCGGAATTTCTGTAGCTGTTGCCGGAATTATTGGTTTTGTCGGTTTAATTATTCCCCACATGATGCGTTTGCTTGCCGGAAATGATTATCGCATTCTTTTATTAAGTTCATTTTTAGGGGGTGCCGGTTTTTTGATTCTTAGCGATACTTTGGCTCGTACCATTATATCGCCTAATGAGTTGCCGGTAGGTGTAATTACCGGTATTGTCGGAGGCTTTGCTTTTATGATTATCTTACGGAAAAAATATACCATTTAAAAATATGCCCGATATACTCAACATAAAAAATCTTAGTTGCGGTTATGGAAACGGATTTCATTTACATAAGATTAATTTGAATTTACCGATTGGCAGCTTTACCGGAATAATAGGACCTAACGGTTCAGGAAAAACTACCCTTTTTAAGGCGATATCAGGTATTTTAAAACCAAAGGAGGGGATACTTTTGTTGCAGGCTAAAAACATTGCTCATTTCAGCTATAAAGAAAAAGCAAAACATATTGCCGTAGTAAGTCAAAGTGTAGCCGTTGATTCTGTTCGCGTCGAGGATTTTGTGCTTATGGGCAGAATGCCTTATCATAGTCGTTTTTCTTTTTTTGAACAAAAAGAAGATTATGAAATTGCTCATCGTTACATGAAACTTACCGGAACTTATCATTTAAAGGACAAACTAATGACTCAATTAAGCGGTGGCGAACAGCAATTAGTGGATATTGCCCGCGCATTAAGTCAAGAGCCGGATTTATTATTGCTTGACGAAGCTACTTCACATCTTGATATTGGTCATCAAGTTCAAATCTTGAATTTGTTGCAAAAGTTAAATAATGATTTAAAAATCAGTATTTTAATGATTATTCACGATTTGAATCTTGCGGGTGAATATTGTGATTTTTTAGTGATGATGAACAAAGGCAGTATCCATATAAAAGGCAAGCCCGAAGAAGTACTTCATTACCGGCATATCGAAAAAGTATATAATACACTTGTCGTTACCGATACCAATCCTATTTCCGGAAAACCTATTGTTTTACTGGTATCGGAAAATGTTCATTCCCGAGGACAGTTTTCCAAAACTGTATAAGGTTTTATGATACTATCCCTAAAAAGTGTGTAAATTAAGTTTTTGTTATCTTTAAATTTTAAAACAAAAAAAGAAAAAAGATGAACGAAAAACTCAAATTTACACCAGGTCAAGTTACAAAAATTTTAGAAGAAATAGCCAAAGAAGATGGGGGTATTAACAAAATCTTAAAATATTCCTTAGAAGCCTTAATGTGCGCCGAACGTCTTCATCATAATGAAATTAAAGAAGATGTAAGTAACGGTTATCGTTATAGAGGCATAAAATCGGGCAATCGACAGATAAAATTAGAGGTACCTCGTAGTCGTTACCATCAGTTTTATCCTGTTCTGTTAGGCGTTATCAATGATCAAAATAAGGAATTGGAAGAATTAGCCTTTAGTTTGTACGGTTCAGGCTTAACGACCGAACAAGTAGGAAAGATATTTAAAAAAGTTTATGGAAAATCCTATTCCACCAGTCAAATAAGTCGCTTTTTTGAAACAGCAAGGTCTGATGTAAGTCAGTGGCTTTCAAGAACCTTAGAGAGTTATTACCCAATAATTTACATTGATGCGGTATTTATTTTAACTCGCAGAGGTGAAAGTGTCAGTAAAGAATCATATTATACTATTTTAGGAGTAAAATCAGACAGAACACGTGAAGTATTAGCCATTGTTAATTTTCCGACAGAAAGCTCAACTTCATGGTCAGAAGTGTTTAAAACATTGAAAAACAGGGGTGTAAACCGCATAGATTTAGTTATAAGTGATGCCCTTTCTGGAATAGAAGATGCTGCGGCAAAGAATTTTTCAGGAATAAAACATCAATTGTGTACAGTTCATTTAAAACGCAACATTTTAAAAAGCATAAAGCCTGCTGATAAACAGGAAGTTGCAGAAATATTAAAAGATATATTTCGAACGGAAGATTCCTCAGATACCATTTCAAAAGCATGGCAAAGATGGATTGATTTTATAGAAAAATACAAGAAAAAATATCCGTTTTTAAAGACTAAAACAGAGGAAAGGTATCGTTTGTATTTTACATATATTCAATATGATTATCGTATCCGCAGCATGCTTTATAGTACTAATTGGATAGAGCGGTTAAATCGTGATTTTCGGCGTACTACCCGAATGCGAGGGGCGCTACCAAATCCGGATGCCACTATATTGCTTTTAGGCTATGTATCAATGAATAAAGATGTTTATACACGTAAAATACCAAAATTAAACTATGAAAAAAAATTTGATTGGGAAGAATAATCAGAATTTCGTCAGGGGGATAATTCCACTACGGCTACGCCTTCGTTACATTATCCCCCTGACGAAAAAAACAAACAACAAAAAAATATTATATTTGCATGACAGAAACTAAAAAATACACACAAAAAGGGATACTACC
>JAKIUH010000484.1 GCA_021647685.1 Bacteroidales bacterium | reverse complement strand
TCAATTCATCAATAAGGTTTTGGCAGTCCATGAAATGTTCACTTTCAGGAAAACGCTCCATAAATAATTGCAATTCAGAAAGTGCTTTATAGGTACTTGATTGATCAAGAGAAGGTTTAGGCGACTCCAAATAATAACAATAGGCACTCATATAAGTACACTCTTCGGTAAAATTACTGTTTGGAAATGAATTAATGTAACGTCTAAAATAATGACCGGCTTCAATATATTGCTTTGTATAATACTTACAGTAAGCATACCTGTATGATATTTCTTCCCCTTTTTCGGTTCCTCTGTAAATTGGTATAAGTTGCTCAAATAAAGTCATAGCATGAATGTAATCTTCATCATCATAATATGCCATGGCTTTTTCGTATTTGAGCTTATTATCTGAACTTTTTAAAAGCTTTTGATATTCGCAAGACGAAAACACACTTGCTAAAACAAGTATAGCTATTATATGCCTGATTTTTAATCTCATATATAAAAAATAAATATTGTATAAAAAAATATTTAAGCGGACAAAGATAAATAAATTTATTAAATTAAACGCTTTATCCTTAAATTTATTTTAGCTTGAATCCGAAACTACTTTTTACCACAAAGCCAAACTCCGGATTTAAGGTTTTATCAAAGGTCGTGCACAAAAAACTTTGTACAGCCATTTTGTTTCGTTAGTTCCCCCTGTTACTTTAATGGTTATCAGGCTGTCTGCATCGGCAAAATTCAAATAAGTTGTTTTAAGTCCTTTCACCAAACCTTCACTGCTGTATATTAGCTTATCTTCTGACAAATCGTATGAAGAACCTGAATAAACATCAATTCTATCGGGCAAATCAAACATATTGTAAAACAATTTAAAACGTCCTTCCCGCATTTTCATATTAAAAGTTCGAATGGTAATTTTAGCTCCTTCGGATTGTGTTAAATTACCACAAGGTAAAACTGACAGAACTACATCAGTAGAATCGTCTTTACTTAAATAGAGGGTAAAAATACTATCCTGTTTAAATTTTAATTTATTTTTAAAATAGCCAGGTAAAAATCCGGTAATTTCAACAGGAAGTTTGTTAGAGACCGGCTTAAAATCAACGCTTCCTAAACTATCAGTGAGTTCAATATAGGTACTGTCCTGATATTTCAAGCCAACAAGGGCTGCTTTTAAAATACTGTTTGTCTTTTTGTCTTTTACCGTTATGTGATAATTATTAATTATTAAACTGTCTTTTTTTACAATTTCATGTTTCGTTTTTTTCGATTTCAGGAAAGATTCAAAATCCACTTTCGTTAAAAAATAGGCTAAGCCGGCAATAAGCAACACAGGAATTATCCACAAGAAATTTTTTCCCTGATCGGTTTTTAAAACCATTTCATGCAACTCATTATCTTTTTCACAAACAAATTCAATTTCTGCCTTTTTGCCACGCACATCTACCCATGCAATTACTTTTGCACCTAATAGTACATCATCTATTTGCACTTCGCCGTTCTGATTGCTATACTTATTCCTGGTTTTTTCGTTATACTCAATTCTGATTATTGCATTCGGAACAGGTTCATTATTAGAATTTACCAGTCTGATTTTAGTACGTACTTGTGCTTCGTAATTCTCGTTATCTCTATTGTAATTGGCAATTTTTTCTCCATGAATAATATACTCATCAATACCTTTTTCCAATTTAAATTTATGAATTGGTAAAGATTTCCCGAAAACCATTTGTTTACATTCAACAGTGCTTCCAATTTTTATATCTTTCAGTACAATTTTCCCATTGTTATCCGTAACTTTTTCAAACTCCTCTCCCTCATAACGAAAACGTATATCGGCTTTTCTTACCGGTTGCCCTGATTTATCAACAAGGCTGAAACGCATATCGGCTTTTTCATAAAGATGTTCTGCAACGTAAAAATATTGTGCTTTGTTTCGTTCACATATAAAAAACTCTTCGTTTACTTCTTTACCTGCAAAGAGTTGAAAAGCCCGAACTTTAGTTTTTACAGGAATATTCTTCAATGTAAGTTGCCCTGTGGTATCTGTTTTTTCTTTTATCTTTTCCCCGTTAAATTCAAAAAACAGCTCCAAATCCGTTACGGAGTTTCCATCTTTATCGGCTACAACAAAAAGCATATCTTCCAAAGGTAACTCAAAAGCAATAGTTAATTCAGCAGATGAATGATACTTAAATTTTTCTTGATGCTCTTCACTGATGCAACAAACTATTTCAGCACCTTCATCTCCATCTGTTAATTCAAGCTGTCCGTCTTCATCAGTACTTATAATTATTTTATTATCATTAAAGCGAAAAAATACTTCAAAGTCGCTTAGTTTATTTCCTTGTTTATCGGTAAAAGTTAAAAGCATTGCTTAGCAGGGTTTTAAATTCCCTACAAAAATGATAAATTATTCGGTAAAAAGAAAGCAACTCACCGAAATTTGACATCAATCTGCAAAAGCTTAATGTTTCCGTTAAAGTTGCTTTGCTTATCTGCTTGAAAAAACAGAATAATTGTTTTTACAATTTAATTGTTTTCCTTTTTTTTCCGCTCAATTAAATGGCTGATGATTAAGCTAGCTCCGTCACAAAGAAATATCATAGCAAAGTAAGCCGTTTCTGTT
>JAKIUH010000061.1 GCA_021647685.1 Bacteroidales bacterium | reverse complement strand
GTTTTGAAAATAGTTTTTCTGACTGGACAGACATTGACCCATCGTCAATATCTAGTGTTGCACATTCAGGAAGTAAATCCGCAAAGATTACCGGTTCAGGAGGTAAAGTGTCTCAAATTATTTCGGTTTCAGCAAATACTGATTATGCTCTTTCTGCTTATGTAAACGGTAGTTGGCGAATTGGGGTATATGTCAACGGACAAAAGATAAGCCGAAGTGGGAATGCTGCCGATTGGAAGAAAGAAACCGTTAATTTTAATTCATCAGATGCTACAAGTGTGAAAATCTTTGCTGAATATAATAATGGAACAGGAAGGTTTGATGATTTTAGTATTATTGAAAATACAAATAATGGAGGAGGAAATACTTCAATTCAAATATTAAACATTCAGAGTGTTACTGCTTCAGGTGATGATGGTAATGTTCCTGCTAATACTTTAGATAATGATTTGAATACTCGATGGTCAGCAAAAGGAAGCGGTCAATGGATTCGTTACGATTTAGGTGTAAACCATCAAGTATTACAAATATTAATTGCTTGGTACAAGGGAGATCAGCGTTCTGCAAGTTTTGATATTTTTGTCGGAGATTCCCCCAATAATTTGACTAATATTTTTTCCGGTAATTCATCTGGAAATACGTTGGACTTTGAAACTTATGACTTACCGACAACAAATGCTCGTTATGTTAAAATTGTGGGATATGGCAATACTAGCAATTTATGGAATAGTATTACAGAAGTAAAAATAAAAGGTATTGTTGGTTCTTCAGGTGATACTACCACAACAATAGTTTACCCTTCCGATATTATTTCAGGGCTTACTAACTGGAAAATAACCTTACCTGTAGATAGTAATGGTAACGACAATTCCAATGAAACTGATGTTAATAACCGGAATAAGAATGCTTGGGAAGTTTATGATTTAATTAATTTTGATTATGTGCCTTATTTTAATGTTATTAACGATGAAGTCGTGTTCAGAGCTCATTGTGCAGGTGCTACAACAAGTGGTTCTAAATATCCGCGTAGTGAATTAAGACAACTTGTTGGAGGAGGTAATAATTATTGGTCAATGAATAATTACCAGTATTTGCAAGTAGAACTTCGTGTAATCCATACACCTGTTGAAAAACCAGAAGTATGTATGACACAAATTCATGGTCCTCAAAATGAACCATTACGCGTACAATATCATGCTACTAAAGGTCTATATTTAGTATGGAATGAAAGTCATAAAATATATTTTGACAATGATGTGCCTTATACGTTAGGACAAAAGTTAAGAATTACTGTTGAAGTAAATAATGGAGACATTACTTGTACAGTTTTAAATTTAGATAATAACAAAAGTTTTTGTTATTCTTGGACATCTAATGATAATACCGGTTATTTTAAAGTAGGTTGTTATACACAATCTTCCATTTTTTTAAGTCAATTTAAAAGTGGATATAATGATGAGCCTATAGATGCTTACGGAGAAGTTCGCGTCCGTAAAATTGATTTAGTTGAAAATTATTATTAGTTAATTAAAATAGAATAAAACTACATTATGCTAAATAAATATTTAAAACAATTAATTATATCATTTTATATATTACCATTTAGCTTCTGCGTTGTTAAAGCACAAGATATTGATAGTATAGTTTATCCGTCAGATATTATCCCTGAATTAAAATACTGGAAAATTCATTTACCTGTTGACGCTAATGGAAATGATAATTCCAATATAATAAATGTACACGAGCGGAACAGAAACTCTTATCAAGTAAAAAAATTGATTGATTTTGACTATAAACCTTATTTTTATGTAGAAAGAAACGAAGTTGTATTTAAAGCTCCCTGTGCAGGTGCTACAACAAAAAATTCTAAATTTCCAAGATCGGAATTACGTCAATTAGTTGGTGGAGGAAGCAATTACTGGTCTGTTTACAAATATCAAAAATTGGAATTACTGCTTCGGGTTACTCATACCCCAATTGAGCGACCGGAAGTATGTATGACGCAAATTCATGGTCCAAATGATGAACCTTTAAGATTTCAATTTCACGCTACCAAAGGTTTAAATATTGTATGGAATGAATATAATACTGAGTTTTTCGGAGATAGAGTTACGTATAAACTTGGGCAAGCACTTAAAGTAAAAGTAGAAGTTGATAAAGGTAAGATTAACTTTTTTGTTACTAATTTGGAAACTAACGAGTCATATTCAAAAACTTGGATTTCCAGTGATACTTTTGCCTATTTTAAGGTGGGGTGTTATACCCAGTCGTCTATTTTTTTAAATCAAATTAAAAAAGAATATAGAAATGAACCGGCTGATGCATATGGAGAAGTAAGGGTAAAATCAATTCATTTGATTGAAAATTATTAATATGAGAACTCAATTATATAAAATATTATTGTTAACAAGTGTTACATTTTATTTTTTTTGCAATAAACCTTTGGCGCAAGAAGATATTAAAGAAGATACATCACTAACTTATCCTTCTGATATTATAGGGAGCTTGGCAAGATGGAAACTTACCTTAACGGGAGATGGTAAGGGTTTCGATAGTTCTGAGGCTCCTGATTTTGAGCATAGGAACACTAATCCGTTGGAAGTAATAGGGGGAAATTTATTGCATTATGAATATCGTCCTTATTTTTATGCAGATATTAATGAGATTGTTTTTAAAGCTCCATGCTCAGGTGCAACAACCAAAGGCTCTAAGTATCCACGCTGTGAATTACGCCAGTTGGTAGGAGGTGGCAATAATTATTGGTCGGTTAATGATTATCAGTTTTTGCAAGTTGTCTTACGTGTAATACACACTCCCAAAGAAAAGCCCAATGTATGTATTACGAAAATCCATGGACCAGAGCAAGAACCTTTAAGAATTCATTATGATGCAAATAAAGGTTTGTATTTGGTTTGGAATCATACAAATCATATTTATTTAAAAGATAAATTACCTTATACTTTGGGGCAAAAGCTTCGAATTACAGTAAATGTTAATAAAGCTGTAATTTTATGTTCTATATTTAATATTAACACCAATAAAAGTTTCTCTTACAAATGGATATCACAAGATAATACCGGTTATTTTAAAGTAGGATGTTATACTCAATCTTCCATTTTTTTAAGTGAAATTAAAGAAGGATATAAGGATGAGTTACCGGATGCTTATGGAGAAGTGCATTTACTGTCAATAGATTTAAAAGAAACTTATTAAATAAAACACTATGAGTAAACATTCACGAATTGAAGTTGCTTTAAAGCTAAAAGAATCAGGGGTAATACCTGTTTTTTATCATCCCGACAAAGATGTTGTTGTAGAAGTAGTTAAGGCTTGTTATAAAGGAGGTATTAAAGCTTTTGAATTTACTAATAGAGGAGATTTTGCCCACGAGGTTTTTACCCACTTGAGCCATTATGTGAAAAAAAATATGCCGGATTTGGCTGTTGGTGTTGGTTCAATAATTGAAGCGTCAACAGCAGTATTATATATTCAAGCGGGTGCAGATTTTATTGTTTCACCAATATTAAATCCGGAAATGGCTAAAGCATGTAATCGGAGGAAAATTTTATGGGCACCCGGATGCGGTTCACTAAGTGAAATTTCTTATGCAGAAGAATTAGGTGCCGAGATTGTTAAAATATTTCCCGGTTTGCAAGTAGGAGGTCCTGATTTTGTTGAAGCTGTTAAAGGTCCAATGCCGTGGACCAATATTATGCCAACTGGCGGAGTTAGTCCTGATTATGATAATTTGAAAAAATGGTTTGATGCAGGTGTTTATTGTGTAGGAATGGGGTCAAAATTGTTTTCGAAAGATATTATACAAAAAGGTGACTTTAACTATATTACTAATAAAGTAATTGAAGTACTTAGGATTGTTAAGTCTTTCTAAATTACTTTATAATAGATATAAATTTTGAGTTATGAAGAAAATCCTGATAATATTATTACTAGTGGGAATAATATCATCCTGCAGTAAAAAAGTGGTATTAGTAAATGATAAAAAAGAATTATATTCAGCTGTGCAATCAGCATTGCCCGGAGATAAAATACTTCTTGCTGATGGTATATGGTCTGATTTAAAATTAAGAGTAAATGTATCGGGTAAAAAGAATAAACCGATAATAATTACTGCTAAAAATAAAGGGAAAGTATTTATTGAAGGAAAAACATCTATTAATTTGGGTGGTAATTATATAATAATTAAAGATTTATTTTTTAAAAACGGGTATGCTAGAGGTAGTGCAGTAATCCGATTTAAAACCCATAATGATACGGTTGCAAATTATTGTTCCGTTATAAACTGTGTTTTTGATAATTTTTCAAATCCTGATAAATATAAGCCGGATCATTGGATTGAATTTTGGGGTAGACATAATGAATTATCAAATTGTTATATTAGAGGAAAAACCAACCAAGGACCAACTGTAAGAGTATTTCTTAAAGGGAATCGAAACATTTGGACTTATCATCAAATTAAAAACAATTATTTTGCAGAGCGCCCTCGTCGAGGAGGGCCTCACGGTGAAACTATTCAAGTGGGAAGTAGCGGAACTTCTATGACACCGGCTTATGTGCAAATAAGCAATAATTTATTTGAGCATTGCAATGGTGAAATAGAGGTAATATCTATTAAATCAAACTTTAATACAGTTGAAAATAATGTATTTTTACTAAGTGAGGGATCACTTGTTCTAAGGCATGGAAATTACAATACTATTAATAAAAATATTTTTATAGGTGACGGTAGCTCTAATAATTATGGAGGAATAAGAGTGATTAATACCGGGCATTGGATAACAAATAATTATTTTTATAAACTTAGAGGTAGTAATTTTAGAGCTCCTCTTGCTATTATGAATGGAATTCCAAAATCACCTCTTAACCGGTATAATCAAGTTACGGATGTTGTTATTGCATACAATTCATGGATTTATTGTCAGTCACCTATTCAAATAAGTGTAGGCGCAAATAATGATAAAAAGGATGTTTTACCAAAAAATGAAATTCGTTCAGCTCGACCTAAACGTACTATTATCGCAAATAATCTAATCTATAATCAATCAAATAATAATACAATAATTGAATATGATAAAGTAGATGGTGTGCGTTTTATCAATAATTATATTAACAGGACAGATTCTTCTATTTATCATAATAATGGATTTATTTCGAGTTCTTTTAATTTGATTGAAATTGACAGTTTTTTATATAAACCTCAACAATGTGATAAATCTGTCAAGTTATATGTAGGATATGAATTTGAAAAGATTTCAACAGATTTATTGGGAAATAATCGAAATACAAAAAACTGTTATGGTGCGATTTTAGACAATTATGAAATTAATTTTAACTTGGATAAAAAAAGATTTGGTCCGGATTGGAACTATCTTTCTAAAAAAGTAATACCTAAATCGATAAACTTATCTTCTGAGGATGATTTTAATAAAAAGTTAAAATTAGCCAATAATAATGACACGATAATATTAACAGATACTTTGTATCATATGAATTCATCAGTTGTTATTGACAAGAGTCTTACATTTATAGCTAGTAAAGAAAAAAATACGGTTTGGTTGTGCAATAGAGCGGATACTGTATTTACAATAAAAAATGGTAAACTTTCTCTTCAAAATATTCATTTCAAAGGAAATAAACAAAATATTTTATTCAAGGCAGATTTATCAGGAAGATATAAACTTAGTATTGAGCAGTGCAGTATAGATAGTTTTAAAAATATTATTTTTGCAGAGAAAGGCTCTTTTGCCGATACAATACTAATTGTTAATTCTTCATTTTCAGATTCTGATAACGGAATCTGTCTATCTGCCGAAACGGATGATAAAGGCAATTATAATGCTGAATTTGTAATAATCCAAAATGCCCGGTTTGTTAATATAGCAGATAATGTAATAAATTATTATCGTGGTGGTTATGATGAGTCTACTATTGGAGGTAATTTAATTGTAAATGAAACCGAATTTGTAAACTGTGGTAATGATTTAACTCATCAAACACTTATTGCAACAAATGGAATTGTGAATTTATTAATAGCTAACTGTTTTTTTAAGAATAATAAAGTAAAAAATATTGCTATACTGTGGAAAGAGAAAAATAATTACGAAAAAAATAATAAAATTGTAAATTCAGGCGCATTTCATTCAATCATGCATCTGAATCAAACTTTAATGTATTAAATTTATGTTTGTGATGCGTTCCTTAACACTTATTTTAATAATTATAGCAGTAAGTTCTTGTAGTAATAATAGTAAAAAAATACAAGTGGGGTTACTTCTTCATAAATTAGAAGGTACAGCTTGGGAAATAGATGCAAACTACTTTAAACAGGAAGCTGAAAAATTAAATATTGAATTATTGATTAGAAATGCAAAGGGAAATGAAGTGTTGCAATACGAACAGGCAGATGAAATGATAAAAAAGGAAGTAAATGCAATTATTCTTACTGCCGTAAATACCTATAATGCTGACGGTATAATACGAAAGATTAAAAGAAATAATATTAAGGTTATTACATACAGGCGAATGGTAAAAAATTCTCATGCAAATTATTTTGTGGGGTTTAACTCAAAAAAAGCAGGACAAATACAAGCGGAATATATCTTAAATAAATTTCCAGATACTGCTAATATTGTTATCTTAGAAGGAGATAGAAGCGATTTAAATGCTCAAATAATAAGCGATCAACATGCAAAAATTTTATCCGAAAAAGTGTCGAGTGGAGATTACAATATTGTATATAAAACATTTATAGAAAACTGGTCAGATAAAGAGGCTTATTACTATTTTGCCAAAGCCTACCAATTAAGCTCTATGGATATAGATGCTGTTTTGTCTGCCAATGATGATTTATCAACAGGAGTAGCTATGTATTTGAAAGACATTGGCTATACAAATAAAATTGTTTTAACAGGAATGGATATGCATTTAGCCGCCTGTAAAAGGATTAATTGTGGGAAACAAGATATGACTTTATATAAGCCTATCAAAGAATTAATAAAAAAAACATTGCAGTTAACAATTCATGACACTAATATTCAACAAAAAGCTGATACAACAATAGAATTATTGATAGACCCTTTACTAATTACTAAAGAGAATGTGAATAAAGTTATTACGCAAAATAATTTGTTCCAAAATAGCTTAAAATAAAATTTTAATATAGCTAGCATTCCCAAGAGTGTGTATTTATCCCCTTAAAATACCAGAATGAAAAACACTAATAATCGATTTTTACAATATAAGGAGAATAAAAGCAGATAAATCAGGCAATTTTGTATCAACTATAAAAAAAGAATTATAAGATTTATTCTTATAACTCTTTTATAATTTTTTGTAGCGAGAGTGAGACTTGAACTCACGACCTCATGATTATGAATCATGCGCTCTAACCAGCTGAGCTACCTCGCCATTTCTGTTTTGCGGCTGCAAATATAAAACTTTTAATTTATCTATAAAACAGTTTTTTAATATTTTTTAAAAATATCATATAAGTTATTGATTATTAGATGATAAAAAGACCGGCAACTAACCGGTCTTTTGTATTAATAATTATTGAATTGGTTATTTTTTAAATCCCTTTCTTTCTAAAAGTGCTTCTATTGAAGGCTCATGCCCGCGAAAGTTAATATATAGAACCATCGGATCATCTGTTGAGCCTTTTGATAAAACATTGTCCCTGAGTTTTTGTCCGGTTTCCGCACTGAAAATATCCGTTTCTTTAAATGCCTGAAAAGCATCTGCATCTAAAACTTCCGACCATAAATAACTGTAATATCCTGCCGAATAACCTCCGGTTATGTGGCTAAAATATGGCATTCGGTAGCGGACAATAATTTCAGGAATTAATCCGATTTTATCCATTGATTCTTTTTCAAAGGCGTTTACATCCATATTTTCTATTGGTTCTGATAGTGTATGTAAGTCCATATCCAAATAAGCTGCCGACATGTATTCAACTGTTGCAAAACCTTGATTAAAATATTTGCTGTTGCTTAATTTCTCAATTAATTCATCAGGAATTGCTTCGCCTGTTTTGTAGTGTTTAGCATAAATTTTCATTACGCGTGGCTCTGCCGCCCAGTTTTCCATAATTTGCGAAGGCATTTCAACAAAATCACGTGCCACATTGGTTCCGGCAAGGCTTGGATAGGTAACATTTGACAAAAGACCATGCAAAGCATGTCCAAACTCATGAAATAAGGTAGAAACTTCTTCAAAACTTAATAAAGCAGGTTTATCACCGGATGGTTTTGTAAAATTAAAATTAGTTGTAATAATCGGCGAAATATTTTTTCCGTCTTTTTTATACTGACCGGCAAATTCACTCATCCATGCACCTACTCTTTTGCATTCGCGCGGATAAAAATCCATAAATAAAATACCTAAATGAGAACCATCTTTATCTAAAACTTCAAAACTCTGAACATCAGGATGATAAATCGACACATCATGTATTTCTTTAAAAGTAATACCAAAAATCTTATTGGCAACCATGAATGCGCCATCGCGTACATTTTCTAATTTAAAATAGGGGCGAAGTGCTTCTTCATCTAAATCATATTTTTGTTTGCGTAGTTTTTCAGCATAATACCACCAATCCCAAGGGGCTAATTGAAAATTTCCTCCTTCGGCATCAATCATTTTTTGTAATTCGGCAGCTTCTGCTTTTGCAACCGGCAGGGCTGCTTCCCATACCTGATTCATTAATTTATATACCTTATCCGGATTTTTAGCCATTGTTTCTTCTAAAACATAATCGGCATGTGTTTTATAACCCAATAAATGGGCACGTTCAACTCGTAAGTTAATTATTTTTGCAATAATGGCTTTATTATCATATTCATTATCATGATTACAGCGGGTGGTATAAGCCGTTAATAATTTTTTACGTAATTCTCTATTATCGGCATAGGTTAAAAAGGGTATCATGCTGGGTTTTTGCACGGTAAATACCCATTTGCCTTCGTTTCCGGTTTCTTTACCTGTTTCTAAAGCCGCCTTTTTTACACTTTCAGGCAAACCTGCCAAATCTTTTTCGTTATCAATAACCAGTTTAAAATTATTCGTTTCTGCCAGTACATTGTCGCCAAATTTTAAAGTAAGACTTGCCAGTTCTTCATTAATTTTTTTGAATTTTTCTTTATCTTCACCTAGTAACTCTGCACCGCCGCGTTTAAATTTTTTATAAGTTTCGTCTAAGAGTTTTAATTGTTCTTTGCTTAAATCCAGCTCATCTTTTTGATTGTAAACGGCTTTAACTCTTTCAAAAAGTTGAGCATTGAGCATTACTTCGTCTTTATGGCGTGAAAGCATAGGAATAATTTTTGCCGAAGCATCCTGCAGTTCTTTACTTGTTAAAGAAGAACGCATATTGTAAAAAACATCTCCTGTTTTTTTAATTAATTCCCCACTGTATTCCAATGCTTCAATGGTATTTTTAAAATTCGGCTTTTCCGGATTATTTACAATGGCATCAATTTCTTTATTATGTTCTTCAATGCCTTTTTCAAAAGCCGGCAGATAATGTGCTACTTTTATTTTATCAAAAGGGGCAACATTAAATTTTGTGTTGTATTCACTAAAAAACGGATTCATTTCATCATTTTTTTGTTGATTTTTTTGGTTTTCCTCATTACAAGCAAACATACTAAAAACCATTACGATTAAAATTAATAATTCCTTTTTCATAATTTAATAAATTTGGTTAAAAGCCCGAAATTAAAAAAAAATGATGAAGTTTCAAGTTATATTCAAATTTATCAGCATACAGGAAAGATAATACTAATTTTCTTCGTTTCCTAATTTGATTTCGGGTGCAATAATTTTTTCGGTAATCAGGATGTAGAATAAATCTCTTCTGGATAGGAATTGACTGTTATAATAGGGTTGTTTTATTGAAAAATAGCAAATTCGATTATCGTTTTTTACTTGGTAGGTAAAATTATTGTAGGTACTATCAACTTCAACCAATTCTCCAATATAATCCAATAAATCAAGATAGGTCATCAATGTATTGTGATCTTTTGAAACAATACCATAGGAAATGCATTTATCTTCTTGTAAATCAATTTCATATGTGTAAAACGGATATTGTTTGTCTGATTTATAGGTTAATAAGATGGTATTTTGATTAATCGTATCAATAATTCCATGGTACTCACTTGAAAGTTTATAAAAACTTTTAATATATTTTTGAGATTTCCCGATTAGGTTACGTTGTGCAAAAGTCTGTGATGCACTGAAAAGCAATAAAATAAGCACAAATCTCAATTTCATCTTTTCTATTTATTTAGATAAACACTCTATTATTTCAGGAAAGCAAAATATAAAAAAATAACTTATTATTCAGAATTATTTTGTAAATTGTGAATAAATTTTGATAACTTACGTTTTCTACGTGTAAATGTATTATGTATTTTTTTATTTTAGATTTTATTTGTGTTTCATGCAACCTTAATTATTAGCTTGCTGTCTTAACATTATTGTATATTGTAACTAAATAAAGTATAATGGCATCTTTAAATCCTTTTACCGGCACACTTGGCATTAGCGGGGCTGCTCATTTTTTGCGTAGAACTACCTTTGGACCAACTCGTGCAGAAATTGAAAATTTTTCTACCAAAACCGTAAACGAAGCTTTAAATGATATAATGCAGCCTTTGCCTGTTCCGGATCCTCCGGTTGATCCAAAAACCGGACAAAGCTGGTTACCAAAGCCGGATACAACAAATAGCGGAGATGACTCTTTGTTTCAATATTTTAAAGGGTGGTTTATGGAGCAAATGAGGACATCCGGAACAAATATTACTGAAAGAATGACTTATTTTTGGCATGTTTTTTTACCTGCCGATCATACTTTGATTCAAAATTCAACCTCCTTATATTATCAGAATGCACTTTACAGACAGTTCGCATTGGGTAATCTTAAAAAGTTAATGGCTAAGGTTTGTGTGGATAATGCAATGCTGGTATATATTGATAATACGCTGAATGATAAAGATGCTCCCAACGAAAACTTTGCGCGTGAATTACAAGAACTTTACACTATTGGTAAAGGCCCACAAATTGGACCCGAAGATTATACCAACTATACAGAAACTGATGTCAAACAGGCAGCAAGGGTTTTAACAGGTATTAAACACAATTTTGATTTTGATACAATTGACCCTGAAACTAATTTGCCAAGAGGAAAAGTTACTTTAAATGCAAATTTACTGGCAGAACGGCATGATCCGGGAACAAAACAGTTTACCGATAAATATAACAACACAGTTATTGCTCCGAAAGCAGAATTTATGCTTGATGGTTTGGTTACCGAAGAAGGTTTTTATGATGAATTGAACCAGTTAATTGATATGATTTATGCCCAAGAGGAAACTGCTCGTTTTTTCTGTCGTCGTTTATATCGCTTTTTTGTATATTATGATATTACCGATGAAATAGAAAATGACATTATTGCACCCCTGGCACAAACGCTAATTAACAACAATTACGAGGTAAAACCGGTTTTGGAGCAATTATTGGCAAGTGAACATTTCTTTGATATAAATAATTCATCGGCACAGAATAATAATTTTGGTGCATTGATAAAAGCTCCTATTGAATTGATAATCGGTACTTTCCGTTTTTTTAACATCAGTTTGCCTACCGATCCTATGGAATTATATCATTATGCATACGGACAAGGAATTTCTCGTATGATTGATAATATGGGAATGAAATTTTATAAACCCATTGATGTTGCCGGATACCCACCATATCATCAGGTACCTGCTTATAACAGGAATTGGATAAGTGCCAATAATCTTGCCGAAAGATACCACATGGCAAATCAAATTGTAGATGGAAAAACCAGTGATGACACAGGCGATATTCTTTATAAATTAGACATTGTTGCTTATGTTGAAGATACGGCAAATATATCAGACCCCTCTGATGCAAATATTTTGATTAAAGAGTTAACTGATTATTTATTCCCGCAACCGATACCGCAAGAACGACATGATTATTTTTTAAATTCAGTTTTATTAGATGGTTTAACTCCTGATATGTGGACTTTGGAATGGAATAATTATTTGGGCACCGGTGATGATGCGGGTGTGCGTGCACAATTGGAACGATTGATAATAATGATGTTGCAATCGCCCGAGTATCAATTATTCTAGTTTTTTGGATTAATCCTGATATAAATACAGTTATTTAGCAATTCACGAACAACGGAAAACCTACTAAAATGGATAGAAGAAGATTTATAAAACGACTTAGTGCTGCCGGAGCTGCGCCTTTTTTACTAAATGGACAAGTGGTTAAAGCATTAACTTCCAATAGCCCTTTAATGAAAATGTTGGCTGCAAGTAATTCTGACAGAGTGCTGATTTTTATACAATTACATGGTGGTAACGATGGATTGAATATGGTAATCCCCATTACAAATCATACAGAGTACCAATTGGCAAGAGCTAATATTGCCATCCCAAAAACCGGAGACCGAAAATTGTTGGAACTTGATGCTGATTTACCCGATGAGCAAAAAGTAGGGGTACATCCTGATATGACCGGATTTCGTGATTTGTATCTTCAAAAAAGTGCTGCTATTGTTCGTGATGTAGGGTATGATAACATGAATATGTCTCATTTCAGAAGCCGAGATATCTGGTTTATGGGTGGTGATTACGATGAATATTTTCCATCGGGTTGGATGGGACGTTTTTTAAATGAAGAGTATCCCGGTTATCCTGATGATTATCCAAATGCAGATATGCCTGACCCTTTGGGTTTAGAACTGGGTAGTGATGTAACTTTAGCTTTTCAACGTGAAAACAGTATTCCGGCAGGTATTGCCATTGCAAATCCTGATGCTTTTTATAATTTAATCAATTCGGTAGGGGGTGATACACCTCCTGAAACATCATACCCTGATAACCATTACGGTGATGAAATGCGTTTTTTGGCTGAAATGGAAATTAAATCCAATGATTATGCCGGAAGGTTAAAAGAAGTTTATGATGCAGGAATTAATTCGGCAAATGTTACCTATCCTACACAATATCCAAATCCTGCGCCAATACCTTACATTAACAATCCCTTATCGGAACAATTAAAAATTATAGCTCGTTTATTAAGCGGAGGCTCTAAAACACGTATATTCCTTTGTCGTATAGGCGGATTTGATACCCATGCCGATCAAGTAGAAGGTTTTGATAATACTTATGGGCGACATGCGGCTCTTCTATATCACCTTTCAGAGTCTGTAAAGGCTTTTCATGATGATTTAGCCGATCAAGGCATTGAAGAAAGGGTTTTAAGTATGACTTTCTCTGAATTTGGACGCAGAGTGTATTCGAATGAAAGTTACGGTACCGATCACGGTAAAGCGGCTCCTATTTTATTGTTTGGTTCGGGTTTAAAAGGCGGTGTTTATGGTAATAACCCTAATTTCAGCGATTTAGATAATGGAAATTTGCGCCCTCAGTTTGATTATCGTCAAGTTTACACTACTGTTCTGTCTGACTGGATGGGAGCACCCGACTCTACAATTGTTAATACTTATTTTGGCGATTATTTAAGTCAAAAGTTGGATTTAATTGCAAACCCGCTGGCTATTAATGATTGCCTGATGATTATAAAGGAAAGAACAGACTGGAAGATTGTTATCCGAATCCTGCGGATGCCTATACAACGATGATTTATCATATTGAAGAAGCAGGGGATGTTCGTTTGCGTATTTATAATCTTTCGGGCAGGTTGGTTAAAGAAGTGCTTAATCAATCACAAAGTAAGGGAGGTTATACTATTAATGTTGATCTTACGGGTTTAAACTCCGGTAATTATATTTATCGCTTAGAAACCGGAAACTATAGTAAGGCAAAAAAACTGGTAATAAAATAGGAAAATACTACACGACTAATATTTTAAAAATCTAAATTACTAATTATGAAAAAAGCTGCTTTTTTATTTTTTGTGAGTTGTGCTTTAATTGCATGTGGTACCAGTTATAATACCGATTTTCAACCACCTGAAGCAGGAGCAAACCCTGCCGATGTTTTTCCTGAAAAAATTGCCGGTTTGGATCGGATGATTTCCATGATGACTATTGATGATAAAAGTTTTATTGGTGTTCAATCGGTATATGGCAACAATGATATACTTATTGAGGTCATTAAATCGCCCAGTGTACAGGAAGCTAATCGATGCGTAGATGAGTTTGTCGTACCCCGTATAGATGCATACTCCTCACATGGAAGAGCTCGTGTTAATGGTGTGTGGAGTGGTAGAGGAAGGAACTCGGCAGGTGCAAAA
>JAKIUH010000060.1 GCA_021647685.1 Bacteroidales bacterium | reverse complement strand
TGGATATCAAACTTCCTGAATTAGATGGCTTAAAAGCAACCGAAGAAATAAAAAAAATAAGACCACAAATTCCCATTATTGCACAAACAGCTTATGCCATGAAAGGAGACCGCGAAAACATTATCAAAGCCGGTTGCGATGATTACGTAGCTAAACCTATCAAAGTAAATGAATTATTATTAAAGTTAAGTCAGTTTATAGAATAATACGGTACACTGTTCTTAGTCATCAGTCCGTAGTCATCAGTTCTCAGTCATCAGTCCGTAGTCTTCAGTTCTCAGTCGTCAGTTCTCAGTCCGTAGTCGTCAGTTCTCAGTCATCAGTCCGCAGTCGTCAGTCTCCAGTCCGCAGTCGTCAGTTCTCAGTCTTCGGTCTACTACCAACTGCCAACTGCCTACTGTGACTGCCCACTGCTGACTGCTGACTGCTAACTGCCAACATTATTATTAACAAAAAAATCCTATTAAGCGTAAAATCTTTTTTTACTTCATTCTTTTATACCTATTTTTGAAAAGAATATTTTCTGTAAACTATGGCTAAAGCAAATAAGTTTGGTGCTTTTTCAGGTGTTTTCACGCCTTCTATATTAACCATTTTGGGTGTAATTATGTATCTGCGCCTTGGTTGGGTAGTAGGTCAAGGTGGTTTAATTCTAACACTGGTAATAATTTCAGTAGCTCATATTATTTCAGTTTCAACCGGATTGAGTATTTCATCTATTGCTACCGATAAAAAAATTAAAACAGGAGGTATTTACTACATTCTTTCTCGAAGTTTGGGCATGGCAATGGGCGGTTCTATAGGCATTGCTCTTTTCATTGGTACAGCACTTAGTATTTCATTGTATATTGTAGGTTTTACTGAAAATTTTCTTTCCATTCCGGCAATTAGCAAGTTTTTAGGAATGCAAGGAAGTATAAACGATATTCGTATTGTGGGTACCGTAGTGATTATCAGCCTTGTAGTGCTTGCTTTTATAAGTACAGCCGTAGTTATTAAAACTCAATATTTTATTCTGGCAGCTATTTTTTTATCATTAATATCAATTGTTTGGGGCTTTTTTAGCGGAACAAGTACAGGAGATTCTAATATTTTATGGTCTCCAATGCCTGAACATTTACCTTTTGAATATCTTTTTGCAGTATTTTTCCCGGCTGTTACCGGATTTACTGCCGGAGTTGCCATGTCGGGGGATTTAAAAAATCCCAATAAAGACATACCCCGCGGAACACTGGCAGCTATTATTGTTGGTTTTGTGGTATATATACTTTTGGCAATTGGTGTAGCAGCTTTTGTAGAGCGCGATATATTAATTAATGACAGTAATTTTTTAATGCACATTGCCCGTTTTTCACCTTTTGTTGTGGCAGGTATTTGGGGAGCAACCTTATCTTCTGCCCTTGGAGGGATTCTTGGAGGACCGCGTATTTTACAAGCAATAGCGCAAGATAAAATTCTTCCTTCGTTTTTGGGTAAAGGATTTGGTGTAAACAATGAACCGCGTAATGCTTTACTTTTTATTTTTGCAATTGCCGAAATGGGAATATTGGTAGGTGATTTGAATATGATTGCAGGAATAGTTTCCATGTTTTATTTGGCTTCCTACGGCTTTATTAATTTGGCATTTGCTCTGGAAAGTTTTGCAGGTGCCGATTTTCGACCTACTTTCCGTATATCCAAATGGGTAGGAGTAATTGGCTTTGTGGCTAGTTTTGCTGTGATGTTTAAACTCGATGCCACAGCAATGAGCCTTGCTCTCTTAATTATGGTTGGCATTTATATACTGCTTAAGCGCAAAGAAATGCGTTCTGATTTTGGCGATGTTTGGACAAGTGTTTGGAACTCAGTTGCACGCTCGGCATTATATAAAATGGATAAAAACAAAATTGAAGACCGAAACTGGCAGCCCAATATTATTTTATTCAGCGGAAGTTCTTCAAAAAGACAATATCTGGTAGATTTTGGTAAAAGTTTAGTTGGAAAATTCGGAGTTTTATCCAACTTTGATTTAATTGAAAACCCAAGTGCCGATTATTTATTTCCTAAGCATAAACAATCTTTAAGCGAAGGAGCCAAAGAAGTAGGTATTTTTTATCGTCGCCAAACATGTAAAGATATTTATCAAGGTATTGAAATGATAGCCAGCACTTATGGTTTTTCAGGTATGGAGCCAAATACGGTTTTAATGGGCTGGGCAAAACAAAGCAGTGAACCTGAAAAATTTGTTCGCTTGATTAAAAGTCTTAACCAGCTTGATTTGAATGTTCTTCTAATGGATTATGATAAACATCGTGGTTTTGGAAAAAAATCAAGTATTGATATTTGGTGGCGCGGCGAAGGACAAAATAACAATTTGGCTCTTTTTCTGGCAAAATTTTTAATGTCATCACCCGAATGGGAAAACGCAAAGCTTCGCTTAATCAGCATCAGCCAGTTTGAACAACAAGGTGAAATGCTTTATCGAAAAGCCCGATATGTACTTGATGCTTTACGCATTGAGGCTGATGTGCATGTAATTAATAATCAGTATAATAAACAGAGTGTTTATGATATAATAAAGGAAGAATCATTAAATACCGACTTGGTTTTTATGGGTTTACCCGATATTTATCCCGGAAAAGAAGAAAGTTTTGTGCGTCAAACCAACAGATTACTTGGACTTATTGGTACTGTAGTTTTAGTAAAAGCTTCTACCCTATTCCGGAAAATGATTTTTATACCCGATGATTTGGTGAAAATACCCAAACTGAAACCCGAACCAACGGTTTTAAAAGAAAAAAGCAGTTTTGAACAAATTACGACAAAATATAAGTTAAAGCCGGAAATTGCCAATGAATTGAAACAATTATTTTTTGAGCTTAAAAATCTTGCTTCATTTATTTCGGTAAATTATGTAAAATCAGTTACCGGAAATTTTGCTGAAATTTTGTCACAACATATAAATACCATTAATAATTTGGCAGATATTGAAAATAAGGTATATACACCTGATGAAATAATTACGAAACTGTTAAAAATAGAACAAAACACGGCTCATATAATTGATGAACTTTATAAAATAAGCAATAGCGGCAAAGAGATTCAAGAACGTGCCATTACTCAATATCAAAATGGAATTAATAAATTAATTGCCGGCAAAAAAACCAAAATAATATTGTACTTTAAACGTAATGAAATTGTTAATTTACCGGATAATAAAAACAGTTTAAAGCGTATTAAGCACAAATTAGAATGGAAAAGTAAATTTACAGGTAAAGCTAAACTGGTAATTAATTATAAGAAAATACTTGAAAATCAACTAATTTTTCATTCAAACATAGAGTTTTATACTTATCTTGCTTCTTTATTTTCTTTGTTTTTTGATGTGCTCACCGGTATTAAAGATTTATTTCGTAAAACACAATTTTTACTCCCTGCAATAAACGAACTGCCGGCAAAACATCTTGAAATAAGTTTACAAAAAAATAAATTGAAAGAATTTATTGATGGAATTGAAGAAATTAATAAGCAAAAGAAAATCGTAATTAGTTATCCTGATAATCATTTGTATTTTCTTTATTCAAAAATAATTGGCAACTTGGCTGCATTGTTTGAAAAACCCGATGTCAATTTGTTAGGAAACTTAAATGCAAAACAGCGTCATGTTATTGAAACGGTAAATGAAAGACTTTATCTGTTAAGCGATTTCTGGAATACCGGATTTCACTATTTTTTAAATGAACTGAAACTGGATAATATCTTATCAACTATAAGTTTAAAATTGTATAAAATTATTGTTAATCTCCGTCAAGAGCTTTTACAAGTACTTGATTTAAGTTTTCAAGAACAAATTCAAATTCTATCAGAAAATCATCAACAGGTACAAGAATTTTTGAAGAATAAAAAAAAGAAAAAAATAGAATTAAAAACCTTAAAAATATCCGATAACGAAAGCATTACCCTTTTGCTTAATGAAATTAAAGAACAAGTAATTGAAGATATTAAACAATTGTATCAAAATATTCCTGAAACAGGTATTATTACCGATAATTTTTCAATGGCAGGATTATTTTCAAGCGAACATTTTATCCGGAAACAAAAAATTCCCACAAAACACCTTATCGAAGAAATTATTACCAATGACGTAATAGCAGGAATCTATCGTCTGTTTGATTTATTGGATAATAAAGCCGTAGAGTTCAATAATAAAATACTGAATTACAACAGGTTGATAAATATCAGTATTGATGAAAACTTTGAGAATCTATCACCTGATGACTTATCCGTTACGGATAACATTTTAGAAAATAAGCAACAAACAATTCAAATGCTTAAACTTTCTTTAAACGATTTATCCGTAAAAATTCAAAATAGTTTGGATAATTCTTATCTGAATATTGAACATAAATTTCAACTGTTTAGCTTTAAAAAAGAAGCGCAAACCCACGGACAAACAATTAGTACGGTAAAAAATATAAGATTTTTTATTATCCGTAAATATTTGGATAAATTTAAAGCTGTAATTGATAAGCAAATAGAACGATTTTGGCATGAGCAAAGTAAAATTTCTTTACTTGATAACTTTTTGAAAAAACAGGACAATAAAATAAATTTTAATGCCGGAGATATTGCACACTATGTTCAAAGCCCATCCTTAAATAATAAGCTGCAAGAACAACTACCATTTTATTATCGTTATTTATTTCTGAATAAAGAGTTTTTTAATAAAGATTTTTGGTTTCACCGTACAGATGAGTTGTTAAAAGCAAAAGAATATGTTAATAATTTTCAAAAAGGTATCCACGGCGCTTTAATTATTAAAGGAGCACCTTATTCGGGAAAATCATTTTTTATTCATAAATTTATTGAAAATTTTGCCGGCAACTATAAAGTTTATAGAATAATTGCGCAACGCGAAAAAAACATCAATAAAAAAACACTAAACGGGTTTTTACAAAAAACAACGGATATTACAGGCGATAGTGTTAAAATTTTAAATAAAATTCCGAAAGGAAGCATCATTGTATTTGACAACCTTGAATTATGGTGGCAAAAATCACCTACAGGAAACATAATTATCAATCAATTAATTGACTTAATAAAACAATTTGGTAACACACATATCTTTATTCTCTCAATTGATATTGATGCTTATCACATGATTTATCGAACGAGTAAAATTGCATCAATAACTGCAAAAATAATTAATATGGAGCCGTTTACAGCCAAACAGCTTCAAGAAGCAATTTTGTATCGGCATAATTCATCAGGAATTAAATTTATACTTGAAGAATCGGCTAAATTTCAAGATGAATTAAAAGCCAAAGAATTGGCTCATATTTTTTATCAATATTTTTTATTAAGTAAAGGCAATATTGGCTTTGCATTAAATTATTGGATAGCTAATATTATCGGTTTTGATGGTAATTATTTAAAAATAAAAATTCCAAAACCCATTAACAATCAAGCATTAAATAGTTTAAATACAGATTGCCAATTAATATTAAGCCAGTTTTTGTTTCATAAATACTTGTCAAAGGATAATTTGTCAGATATATTAAATATCAAACAAATAAATTTTACAGATGATTTTGATTATTTATTACGAACAGGAATTTTGCAAAAGAAAATAGCCGGTCTTTATCATATTAATCCGGCAATATATCTACCCATTAGAGAAAAACTAATTGAAAAGGAGTATATAGCAGTTTAAATAAAATTTATTAGCCAATTGACAGTTTTTTTAATTTAACTTTAACAAACAATACACAACACAAAAAACATTTAAAAGTTGTAAATATGGATTTATCAACTCATAATATATTGTCAATCATATTTTTAGCAATATTTTTATTTATTGCTTTTCGCATGCTGCAAATACTGCTGATTCGATTAATTAATAACAAAAAATTGAAAAAACGTTTTATCAAATTACTATATTTTATTGAATTAAACACATGGATTGTATTACTGTATCATTTTGCCGAAGACTTTAAACACGAAAAACCAATTTTATCACTAATTTCAGGCATATTATTGGTTCTTATTGTTATTTGGTCTTTTTTATTCGTACTGAAAGATTATTTTGCAGGCTTATATTTTAAGATTTTTGAAGACTATCAATTAAATAATAGAATCAGTTTTAATGATATTCAAGGAATTATTAGTGCATTAGAAATTCGCCATTTAATTTTACAAACATCAAATGGTGAGTTAAAAATACCGTATAGCAATCTGTTTAAAAATCAAATTACACGATTGCCCGAAAAAAAAGAAGAAGAACTAACGATATATTTAAACGTAAAAAAAGCAGATATTAATGAAAATTATATTGAAAATTTACGAAAAAAAATATTGTTGATGCCTTGGATAAATTTAAAATATGCGCCTGAAATAAATATCTTGGACAAAGAAAATGAGAATATACAAATAAAATTGGTACTATTGGATGCAAAATATAAAAAAAATGTTGAAGAATATTTGCTCTGATTAATTCATGCCAAAAGCACTACAGCTCTTCTGAGCTGTGAATTTTTACAAAGTAAAATAAAATCTGTGATAATCTGATTAATTTGCAGATAAAAACTTTTGAACGTTCAATGGACTTCAAAACATTAAAAAAATACAATCATCAAAACTAAAATTTGGGATAATGTAACGCAAGGCTCATGAGCTATGAGTTTTTACCTGGTAAAAATTTGATTAATCAGAAAATTTAAAAGCCAATCCCAAAATTTATCTTTTCAGAAGACCTCTCGAAATCACAATTTTTTGAATTTCGGAAGTACCCTCATAAATCTGGGTTAATTTTGCATCGCGCATCAAACGTTCCACATGATATTCTTTCACGTAACCATATCCACCATGAATTTGAACCGCCTCGGTGGTAACTTTCATGGCAGTTTCGGCAGCTACCAATTTAGCAATAGCACTGGCGTGAGTATAATCTTTACCTGAATCTTTTAACCATGCAGCTTTATACACCAATAAACGAGCCGATTCAATAGCTGCTTCCATATCCGAAAGTTTAAAAGCAATAGCTTGGTGGTCAATAATTGCCTTACCAAAAGCTTTGCGTTCTTTTGAATAAGCAAGAGCCAAATCCAAAGCACCTTGAGCAATACCTAATGCTTGTGCGGCAATACCAATACGTCCGCCATTTAAACTGCTCATTGCCAATTTAAAACCAAAACCGTCCTCCCCTATCCTATTGGATTTAGGAACCTTAACATCATTAAACATCAACGAAGTGGTATCCGAACCACGCATACCCATTTTATCTTCCTTTGCTCCGGTTTCAAAACCTTCCATTCCTTTTTCTAAAATAAGCGCATTAATGCCTTTATGTCTTTTTTCAGGATGTGTTTGTGCAAAAACAATATAAACCGAAGCATTTTTTCCGCTGGTAATCCAATTTTTGGTACCGTTTAATAAATAATAATCGCCTTTATCTTCGGCAATGGTTCTTTGTTGAGTGGCATCCGAACCGGCTTCGGGTTCAGAAAGAGCAAATGCCCCAATAATTTCACCGCGTGCCAATGGTTTTAAATATTTTTCTTTTTGTTCTTCGGTACCGTAATGCTCTAATCCATAACAAACCAATGAATTATTTACCGACATTACTACAGAAACCGACGAGTCTATTTTAGAAATTTCTTCCATAGCCAAAACATAAGAAATGGCATCCATTCCGGCTCCGTCGTATTTAGGATTTACCATCATTCCCAAAAAACCAAGTTCTCCGAGCTTCTTTATTTGTTCTGCAGGAAATTCCGCTTTATTATCACGTTCAATAACTCCTTTTAATAATTCAGTGCGTGCAAAATCTCTCGCAGCTTGCTTAATCATCAACTGCTCATCTGTTAATTCAAAATTCATTTTATGTAGTTTTGGTTTTTTATTTTCTGCAAATATACATGCTCAATTTTGATTTTTAAACAATATATGAAAATATATTCATTTTTTCAGATAAAACCATGATTTTTGTAAATATCTAATTTTCAGTATATTAAATATGAGAGGTTATTTTTTTTAAATTTTTTTTTTAAAAAAACTTGGTCAATTTAAAAATGTCTTTACTTTTGTTACAACAAAACATTTGAAAATGCACACAAATTTCTTTACATATTTTTGGTTTTATTATTTCAGCAAATCCTGAAAAGAATAAATGTGTGCGTTTATTATTTTCAGGAGTTTCAACAAAATTGAAACTCTTTTTTTATAATAAAATTTTTAACTAAAAAATGAACTGTACAACTACTTATATCGGGCAATATAAATTTAAAAGAATGAATTCATTCTTCTTTTACTTTTATTTTTGGTATTTATCCACCCGGGGATGAGTAGTTAAAGCATTATGTATATAAACGAAAAGCCTCGGGTAATAATACCTGAGGCTTTTTTTTGAGTAAAATCTGTAAAATGGAAAAAATTTCAAAAATTAAGGTAGGTATTCAGGGTGGCGCTGCATCTTTTCACGAAATTGCCTCGTTATTTCATATTGGTAATGACTGTGAAAATATTCCTTTTCAAACATTTGAGCAGCTGGTTAACTCGGTAGAAAAAGGAGAACTTCATGCAGGCTTAATGGCTATTGAAAATACCGTTGCCGGAAGTTTGTTGCCAAATTATGCACTATTGAAGGGAAAAAAAGTACAAATCATTGGTGAAATTTTATTGCATATAGAACAAAACCTAATGGCATTGCCCGGACAAAATATAGAAGATATACATGAAGTATATTCACATCCTATGGCATTGCAACAATCGGCAAAATTTTTTAAACAATATCCGCATATAAAACTTATTGAAGCAGATGATACTGCCAACAGTGCTATGCGCATAGCAAAAAACAAGTTAAAAAATACAGGAGCAATTGCCAGTATGCGCGCTGCTGAATTATTTGAACTGGAAGTATTGGCAAAAAGTATTGAAACCAATAAACGAAATTTTACCCGTTTTTTAATTTTAAGCAATAATGAAGAAATAATCAAACGTCATTATGATAAAGAGGGCTTAAACAAAGCTTCGATAAGTTTTTCATTACCACATGAACAAGGCAGCTTATCAGGCATTTTATCTATTTTTTCATTTTATCATCTTAATTTAACCAAAATACAATCCATTCCGGTAATCGGAAAAGAATGGGAATATCATTTCATAGTGGATTTAACTTTTGAAAATCAAAAAATATTTAAACAATCATTAGATGCAATTAAGCCTTTAATTTCAGAGCTTCAAATTTATGGCATCTATCATAAAGCAGAGAAAAGTTATCATTCAAATAATTTAAAAACAAGAGCATTAGAAACAGTAAATTAAAAATTTAGTGATGATTGAACCCGCAAAACGACTATCAACTGTTAAAGAATACTATTTTTCGCGAAAGCTGAAAGAAATTAGTGATTTACGTCAAAAAGGCAAAGATGTACTAAATCTCGGTATTGGGAATCCTGATTTACCACCTTCACAACAAACTTTAAATGCGCTTCATACCAATAGTGCTCATGCCGATAAGCACGGATATCAATCTTATTCGGGTAATCCTGATTTACGAAAAGCTTTTGTAAAATGGTATGCCACACACTTTCAGGTTGATTTGCACCCCGATAAAGAAACTTTACCATTAATTGGTTCAAAAGAAGGAATTATGCATATTTCCATGGCATTTGTTAATCCCGGAGAGGGTGTTTTGATACCTGACCCCGGATATCCGGCATATAAATCAGTTGCAGAACTTGTAGGTGCTAAGGTGTATATTTACAACCTGAAAGAAGAAAACGGCTGGTTGCCCGATTTTGACGAACTGGAAAAAATGGATTTGAAAAACATCAAACTGATGTGGATTAACTATCCGAACATGCCTACCGGAACAAAAGCAAATATTAAAGAGCTCGAAAAAATTATTAATTTCGGCATTAAACATAAAATACTTATTGTAAACGACAATCCATACAGTTTTATATTAAATAATCATCCGGTAAGTATTTTTAATATCCCGCAAGCAAAACAAATTGCATTAGAGTTAAACTCATTAAGCAAATCGCACAACATGGCAGGTTGGCGTATTGGAGTAGTTGTTGGCAATGAGCAATACATTCGTAATATTTTAAAAGTAAAAAGCAATGTTGATTCAGGCATGTTTTTACCCCTACAATTAGCAGCTGTAGAAGCACTTAACAGCCCAAAATCATGGTACGATGATTTGAATGCGGAATATGCTAAAAGGCGTAAAGTTGCAGAAGAAATTATGGATATTTTACATTGTACATTTGATAAAAGTCAATCGGGAATGTTTTTATGGGCAAAAGTCCCGCATGGATACAATAATTCTTATGAATTTACCGATGAATTATTGTATAAATATGATTTATTCATTACACCCGGCGGTATATTTGGAAAAAACGGTGAACAATTCATACGTATTTCATTAGCCGGAAATTTTAATAATTTAAAAATTGCCTTAAACCGATTAAAAGTAAATGTATTGGAGAACAGTCGGATTTAAGGAAACAAGCAGGAAGCGATATTTTAACAGTTTAATATTTTAATGTAACAAAATGACACAAAAAAGTATCAACATAACAATCATAGGAGTTGGCTTAATTGGAGGTTCTTTAGCCTTAGATTTACGCTACAAATATCCGGTAAATAAAATATACGGTGCAGATAAAAATCCCGCTCACTTAATCCGTGCCAAACAACTGGGCTTGATAGATGAAGCTGTTAGCCTGCAAAAAGCTATTGAATTATCTGATTTACTGATACTTGCTGTACCTGTGAATGTTAGTATAAAACTTTTGCCCGGCATATTGGATAAATTAGATAAACAAGTTGTTATAGATGTGGGTTCAACAAAAGCAAACCTGATTAAAAGCATTATAAACCACCCAAACAAGGGCAGATTTGTAGCTACCCACCCTATGGCAGGTACTGAGTTTTCAGGTCCTGATGCTGCGATTGTCAATCTTTATAAAGATAAAAATGTAATTTTTTGCGATATTGAAAATTCTGACGATGATGCACATAAATTAGTAAAAGATATTTACGAAAGTATCGGTATGAATATATTGTATATGGAATCAAACGCCCATGATATTCATGCAGCTTATGTGTCACATATTTCGCATATAAGTTCATTTGCATTGTCATTAACGGTATTAGATAAAGAAAAAGACCATAAAAAGATTTTAAACATGGCAAGTGGTGGTTTTGAGTCCACAGTTCGTTTGGCAAAAAGTGCTGCAAGCATGTGGACCCCTATTTTTATGCTTAATCAAGATAATGTATTAGATGTAATGGATAATTATATCGAAAAATTAAAAGAATTTCGTGAGGCGATAAGTGCCGGCGATGAACAAAAAATTGTATCTTTAATTGAAGAATCAAACAAAATACGCAAAGTATTGGATAAAAAAGACGAACCTGAATTGATTGATGTATAGTATAGTTATTAGTTGGCAGTCCACATTCGGCAGTATGCAGTATGCAGTTGGCTGTGGACCGAATACTGAGAACTGAATACTGAGAACTGAATACTGAGAACTGAAGACTGGGAACTGATGACAGAGAACTGAAGACTGAGAACTGAAGACTGAAAACTGAAGACCGAGAACTGATGACTGATGACTGGAGACAGGAGACTGAGAACTGGGAACTAACAACTGGATAGAAGAATAAAAAATTAATTATATAACAATTTGAAAATGAAAGATTTAAACGCAAAACTATTGTCATTAAAAGAGTGGAAAATTGTATCAGACGAGCGTCCCTTAGTCATTGCCGGACCTTGTAGTGCCGAAAGTGAATTGCAAATTTTAGAAACTGCCAAACAATTAAGTGCAAACGGAATTAAAATTTTACGTGCAGGAATTTGGAAACCGCGTACACGCCCCGGAAGTTTTGAAGGAGTGGGTTCCGTAGGATTACCATGGATGAAAAAAGCCAAAGAAGAAACCGGTATGTTGATTACTACCGAAGTGGCTTCGGAGAAGCATGTTTATGAAGCACTTAAATTTGGTGTGGACATTTTATGGATAGGAGCACGCTCATCGGCAAATCCTTTTGTTATGCAAGAAATTGCTGATGCTCTTAAAGGAATTGATATTCCGGTAATGATTAAAAACCCCGTAAATCCAGATTTAGATTTATGGGTTGGCGCCATTGAGCGTATTGCCGAAGCAGGTATAAGCCGTATTGCTGCAATTCATCGCGGTTTTTCAACCTATGGAAAATCTCATTACAGAAACATTCCACAATGGCAGATTGCTATTGACTTGAAAACAAAATTACCCAATATTCCGTTGATTAATGACCCAAGTCATATTTGCGGAAGGCGAGATATTTTATTAGATGTGTCGCAAAAAGCAATGGATTTGAATTTTGACGGTTTAATGATTGAATCGCATATAAACCCGGATGTAGCATGGAGCGATGCCAAACAGCAAATAACACCTGCTCAATTAGATGATTTGCTAAAAAAGTTGGAATTGCGTGATACTAAAAATCATTCTTTAGAAGAACAAGAACAATTAAGCAAATATCGTCATCAAATTGACCGCTACGATGAAATTTTAATGGATATTCTCAGTGACCGTATGAAAGTGGTAAAACAAATCGGTGCATTTAAAAAAGCAAACAACATTACTATTTTACAAGAAACCCGCTGGAAAGAAATCATGGAAAAAAATCAAAAAATTGCCCATGAAAGAGGTTTTACCGATACATTTGTGGATCGTTTGTTCAAAGCCATACACCAAGAATCCATTAATATCCAAACTGCCATTATGAAAGAAGAAAAAGAAGTAGAAGATTTGATAAAAAAACGTTAAAATCACAATAAATAGCCCCGAGTTTTAACTCGGGAGGTAAAGCAAAAAAAGCGATGTATGTAATTAACAAACAAATTGAATAAACAAAACATACTTTGCAATTAAAAACTTTGATTTAACACATATCAAATGATTAAAACAATCACAAAATCAAAAATATCCGGTGAAATATCAGCACCAAGCTCAAAAAGTGCTTTGCAAAGATTAATTGCCGGTGCATTTTTATCCGAAGGAACATCAAAAATAGGGTATCAAACGCTAAGTGATGATTCGGCTGCTGCTTTAAATTTTGTGCAAGATTTAGGTGCAAAAATTGATAAAGCTCCTACGCTACTTCAAATTACTGGTGGCTTTAATCAGTCGAAAACACAGCTAATGATTGGAGAGGCCGGACTTGGATTACGTATGTTTAGCCCTATTCTTGCCCTGAAAGATATTGAATTTACAATAAACGGTAAAGGTTCATTATTAAAGCGTCCGGTAGATTTTATTGTCAATACTTTAAGAGATTTTGGTATTTCGGTAAGCTCAAATATGGGAAAATTGCCTTTAAAAATTCAAGGCAGCTATAAAAATACAAAAGTAGAAATTGACGGAGCATTTAGTTCACAGCTTTTAACCGGTTTATTAATGGCTTTACCCTTGCGCAACACAGATACAGAGCTACATGTGAAAAACTTAAAAAGCAAGCCATATATAGACCTTACAATCAATATATTATCAAAATATAACATACAAATAGTTCATCAAAATTACGAGTGGTTTTACATCAAAGGCAATCAAAAATACCGGTCGGTTGAAATACAAACCGAAGGTGATTGGAGTGGTGCCGCTTTTTTAGTGGTGGCAGCAGCCATTGCAGGTGAATTAAAAATTAATGATATAGATATTAATTCCACCCAAGGAGATAAAGCTATTCTTGATGTAATAAAAAAGGTGGGTGCAAAAGTTGATTATTTAAACAATGGTATTCGAGTAGAGAAAAATCAATTAAATGCCTTTGCTTACGATGCAACAGATACCCCTGATTTGTTTCCGCCATTAGTAGCATTGGCGGTATTTTGTAAAGGAAAATCAGAGATATACGGAGTTAATCGTTTAAAACATAAAGAAAGTAACCGTGCACTCACTTTAAAAACCGAATTTGAAAAATTAGGAGCAAAAATTATTATCGAAGATTTAAATTGAAACATGATTCCAAAAAATGAAATAAATGCCAAAAGGCTGACACAAATGTTTAATGTCTTCTAATCTGGGATGGAAATCCATAGCGCCAAAGACGTTAAAATAAGTAATCCTGTAATAATATAAAACATAATACGAATTGCTTTTGGAAAGCTCATAAAATTACCAATTCCTTGCATCTAATGATTTTTTAGTTAGCATTAACATCATTCCAATGAATGAAACATAATAGGCCAAGTTATAATTATTAACGACACCTCTAAGAAAACCTTCATAATGGTAGGCGACACTTAAATATCTGAAGATCTCACCAACAAGTGGATTAGTTGTTGCTTGGGACGAAATTACCAA